>JBHLPN010000003.1:0-22643 GCA_048939445.1 Promethearchaeota archaeon
CGAAGCAGTGCTAGAAAAGAGAAAAAAATAGAACTGGAAAATAATTTTAAATTAGACTTCTTCAAGCAAAGGGAAAATGTAAAATTTAGTATTTAGAGCATGATTGCTTTTTTACAGATTAGATTTATACTTTTTCTATCATATGTGATTAATTAAGGTTGCTTTGAAAAATATAGGATTCATTACTACTTACAATGGAATTACATCCAAATTATATCAAAGAAAATATAGACCAAATTGGGAAAAAAGAAGGTTTAGCTCTTTTAAGGGAGTGGATTGACAGTTCAAGTGACAAAATATTGCGTCAAAAGGCTCTAATTAATTATGGTTTAATTGAAGAGGGTAAGAATTTCAAATTATTCGAACATTTATTTCTTTCAGATGAGGATATTAAGATTAGATTAATTGCTGGGCAAATATTAAAGGAAAAGTATTTGCATAATAAGAATTTAATTCCTTTATTGAATCACACACTGAAGAAATTGGATAATATAGAACAACAAATATTTGCTTTAGAGACTTTAAGTTCAATAGAAAATACAAAATCACGCAAAATAATAATGGAATATCTAAAGGAATTAATTAAAAAAGAATTTAGAGATAAAGAAAAAGAATTTCTAAAAGTAATTTTTAAATCTGGTTATAGCGAACCTATCCCTGAATCGATTCTAGACATCTGCATAAACATAGTATTAAATGAATATTATAAAATTAAATGTGGATATCATGTCACCTTGAGAAAGGGAAAAATTATCTCATTAAATTGTGAGAGTTCTAATTTAACTAAAGTCTCAGATATCAAATTATTTGATCGGCTTAAAAGATTAGAACATCTTCACTTAAAACGTAACAAACTTGAAAAAATAGAAGGGTTTCAAATTCTACAAAAATTGCGTACCTTGGATATATCATACAATAAATTAGAAAAAATTGAAAATTTAGGAGAATTAGAGAACCTAGAAGAATTAAATTTATCTAACAATAAAATTCGAAAAATTGAAGGAGTAGAATCCTTAAAGAATTTAAAAAAAATTTCTTTGAATAATAACTACATAGAAAAGATAGAAAATTTAGATGGGTTAATCAATTTGGAGGTTTTAGATTTGAGTCATAATCAGATTTCTAAAATAGAAAATCTTGATAATTTAATTAAATTGAAAAGACTAAATTTCTCTTTCAATAACATTGAGAAAATAGAAGCTCTTCAAAATTTGGTAGATTTAATTGAGTTATATCTTAATAACAATAAGCTTTCTCAAATTAAAGGATTACTACCTCTCGAAAATTTGAAAGTATTATATCTATCAAATAATCTAATTGAAAGAATTGAATCTGTTGAAGACCTGTCAAATTTAAAAAAATTAGAACTCTCAAATAATAAAATCAGAAAATTAGAAGGTCTAAAAAATCTACTAAAGCTACAAGAATTATATTTAGACAATAATAACATATTAAAATTGGAAAATTTAAATAGTCTACAAACTTTAATTATACTTCATTTAGGAAGAAATAACATTTCAGAATTTAGAAGGGAGAGTATTGAAAATTTAAATAACCTTAATTTCATATTCTTAAATGAGAATCCTTTAGATCAAAAGAGTCTTCTAGAATATCATAAAAGGTTAAAATTCCCTTAGAGATTTTTGATGATTTTCATCAAGATAATCATCTATCCAAAGCTCCATCATAACCTCATCGACATATTCTGAATTCATTACGAATTGCTTTTTTCTTATACCAATTACTTTAAAACCTAATTTCTTGAAGAGATGGATAGCTCTATCGTTGGTTGAAAAACTACTTAAGAGAATTTTTTCTTTATTATTTAATCTTTTTGATTCTCGAATAGCTAAATCAATAAGATTTCGTCCAATAGTTAAATTTCGATATTTTTTCTTTACAAGAATCCCTAAAATACCTACATGAGCTGCAGCATCCCAATTAGAATTAGAGATTTCACATTGTCCAATAATATTATAAGGCTGTTTAAGGGATGGATTTTCAGCTATAATACAAATTTCCTCCTCTTTTTTGATATTATGATACCATGAATCTTTCTCCAGTTGAGATCTGACAGGAAAAAATACGGGTAGATATAAACCCTCATCAATAACCTCATTAAAATTGTTCCAAACGCCATCAACATCTGCTTTTGTTAAATGTCTTATAATTATTGATTCTCCAGTTTTTAACTCTAAGACCTTCTTCATTATTTAAATATAAATTTTTATAATTAAATTCCTTATGGTAATATTATGGAAAATAAAAATGATCAGCCTACTGAAGAAGAGAACAAGGAAAAAGAGAAAACTAAAGCTTATATAGAAAAAAAGAAGAAAAGTAAGAAGAAGCCAGTTGCTAAAGATTTAGTTACACTAAAGCATGTTGAAGTGAAAAAACAAGAGATAAGTCCAGATACAAGAGATCTAGCCCAAACTCTAAGAGAGAGTTATTTAGAACATGATCAATTCGAAAGGCTAACAAATGATGAAATAACCATCCTTGAAACGTTTATGGGAAAAAGATTATTTTTAGAACGAATTGCTATAATAGCCAACCAATCAAGAATTCCATTGGGAGTTCCTGGTTTTAAAAAAGCAGAATTAGAGGAGTTTCTTAAGAATTTAATTTCAAAAGGCTATATAGAATCTGAAGTGGTTGGTGAAAAAAACGTTTATTTTTTAACTGAAAGAGGAAAATATCGCGTTCAATAAAAATAAAATGAAGAATTAATCTTTTTTTAAAATTAACTTATTTATAGGTATATCTTGATATTCTTCGCTGGGATTTTCACGTCTAATGGTTAATGGTAAGATTCTTGATCTAAGCTCTAACTGGGCAATTTTTATAGGGTCAATCATATTTTTTGGCTTTTCAACTAAGATTGGAGCCCCGAAGGATATCTGTAAGGCACGAGCGCCCACGATTCTAGCTTTTTCGTATCTAGTGAGAAAAATTGGTCCGATTTTAACATATTCTCTAACCTTCTTATATTGTTTACGTAATTCTCGAGATTCTAAAAAACTAGACATAATCAAACCTAAGAAAAAGAGTAATTTAACATTTTAAATGCATAATTTCATATAACTTTTTTGGTTTTTACTAAGTTTTTATTAAGTATATAATGATTAGTAAGTTTTTTAATGCGCAGGAGGGGAATTGAACCCCTGATTTACACGGTGTGAGCGTTTAACGCAGTAGATGCGATAGGCATAATAATTGTCGTCATACCACTAGACCACCCGCGCTTCTTCTTAATTAAAATTAGTGAAACATACGAATTAAATATTACTTACCTCTTTAATTAATTCAATTTATTAAATTATTGTTAAATCGATTTAAGAGTTTAAATATTTTTTAAAGATCTTATAAAGTCTGTTAGTTTAAATATTTCAATTAAATATTATCCTAAATAGGGAATATATTCTTATACTCACTGGTGATTTAAGTAAAAGCAAATGAAGAATTTATCTCTCACCCGTTAATTAAGCGAAATATTATATCTCGACGGGCATACCAAGAGAATATTTTTATCAATTGTCTAAATAAAAACTGTTTAGTTGTCATTCCTACAGGTCTAGGTAAAACTGTAATAGCTTTAATGCTTACTGTCCAAAGATTAACTGAAATTGAAAATTCAAAAGTGATACTTTTAGCACCAACTAAACCTTTAGTGGAACAACACTATAAATCATTTTTAGAATTGACTGAAATTCCTGAAGAATCACTTATATCTCTTACAGGGTCAATAGCTCCTGAAAAAAGAAAAGGTTTATGGGTTAATATTAAAGTTGCCTTCATGACACCTCAAGTACTTCAGAACGACCTTATTTCAGGATTATACTCAATAAAAGATGTTTCATTAATGATTTTTGATGAATGTCATAGAGCAGTAGGAGATTATGCTTATTGTTTTCTCGCCAAAAAATATCGAGATCTCTCAAAAAATTCCCAAATATTGGGACTCACAGCAAGTCCTGGCTCAACTGAAGGTAAAATTAATGAGATTAAGCAAAATTTATTTATCAACCATATCGAAATTAGAACAGAGAAAGATTTAGATGTTAAACCTTACATTCATAAAGTAGATAATGAATGGATAAAAATTAAACTCCCACCAGAGTTTTTAGAAATCAAAAAGATATTAGAAGAGAAGTTAAAAGAAAGTTATAAAATCCTAAAGGAAAATGATTTAATCGGCTCTTATGATTTAAACAAAATCACAAGAAAGGATTTATTGAAATTAAACAATGTTGTTAACCGAAGGATTTCTATAGCAAGAAATAATGAAGAAAAGTTCCAGATGTTTAACGCGAAGAAGGTATTAGCCAACGCAATTAGATTGTCTCACATGACAGAATTAATAGAAACTCAAGGAATAAGTGCTCTCAAAGACTATTTCGACAAAAATGAAGAAAAAATTAAGAATAATACTGCCAACAAATCATTAAAAGAATTATTTGCTAATAAGGATTTTAGACAGGTTCAAAAGTTTACAAGTGATCTCTATTCTAAAGGTTTAGTGCATCCAAAAATAGAAAAGTTAAAAGAACTCTTAACAAGCCAAATAAAAGATAATCCTCATTCGAGAATTCTTGTTTTTTGTCATTTTAGGGATTCGGTTAACAACATAGTAAAACATTTTGAAGAAGATCAGATAATTAAAATTCATAAGTTCGTAGGACAGGCAACAAGAGGATCAGATAAGGGTTTAACTCAAAAAGAGCAGATAAACCTACTTAGAGAGTTTAAAGAAGGAATTTATAATACTTTAGTAGGTACAAGTGTTGCTGAAGAAGGATTAGATATAGAAGAATGTGATTTAGTGGTTTTTTATGATGTTGTTCCAAGTGCTATACGCTCTATTCAACGTCGCGGTCGTACTGGTAGAAAAAAAGAAGGGAAAGTATTTGTATTGATGGCAGAGGGTACTAGAGATGAAGGATATTATTGGGCTGAAAAAGCCAAAGAAAAAAATATGAAATTAAGTTTAGAAAAAATAAAAAGCACTGAACTTCAAATGAAATCAGGTCAGTCAAATCTCTTAAATTTCATTTCTCCAGAGGAAAATGAAAATATTGAAACCCTAGAAAAAAATGATGTTAATTTCAACGGGATTAATAAGATTGAAGGGGCAGATGGTTATAAAATCACATGTGATAACCGTGAAACAGCATCCCCAGTTGTGAGAACTCTCTCATTAATGGGTGTTAAACTTAATTTAGAGCATTTACAAGTTGCTGATTATGTTATTTCAGAAAGAGTAGGAATAGAGAGAAAATCAGCTAAAGATTTTAATGATTCGATTATTGATGGGAGATTATTTACCGAACTAAGCGATCTTAGGAATCAATTTTTAAGACCAATTTTAATTTTGGAGGGAGATCCATTTCAAGAATCAAATATTAGTGAAAATGCTCTCTATGGAGCAATAACTTCAATAATTATTAACTTAGGTATTTCAATTTATAAAACAGAAAATGCTCTCGAGACAGCGCATTTTTTATACCAGTTGGCAAAAAAAGAACAATCAATTAATAAATCATCATTAAAGTTAAGATTCGAAAAAGCACCTATCGAAACATCTCGTTTATTAGAATTTATTGTTGCAGGAATACCAGGGGTAAATGCACTTCGAGCAAAGAACTTATTAAAGGAATTAAAAACTTTGCAACATATTTTCCATGCAGATATACCAGATTTAACAAAGATAGAGAATATTGGAAAAAAAATTGCTCAACAAATCTATAAAATTAGCAGATATAAATATCAAAATAACTCCTAAAATCGGAGAAGACAATATCTCCAACATATTAAAACAATAAAAAAGATTTTTAATATTTTCAATAATAATTTATAATATCATTGGATTTTATTGTGAAAGAATTCAAGTTTTTTATATGTTGAACGGAGCTAGATATGATAAAGTTTAAAGTTGTTGTTGCTGGAGCTAAGAATGTTGGAAAGACAAGCTTGATCCGTAGATATGCTACTGGTAAATTCGAGAAATCAACATTATCTACAATTGGTGTTGATTTTGAAACTAAAAAAGTAGTAGTCGATGACACTGAAATATTATTAAATATTTGGGACTTTGCCGGAGAGAAAAAATTTAGATTACTTTTTCCATCCTACGTATCTGGTGCTTCAGGAGCATTAATGTTATACGATGTAACAAATAAGGAATCTCTAGACGATCTTTACGATTGGATAAATGTAATCTCTTCTGTTCCTAATTCTCCTAAAACTAAAATTTTAATTGAAGCCAAATGTGATTTGAATAGAAAAGTAAAAATGGAAGATGTAAAAAATTTGTTCGAAAAACATAAATTTCAAGGAGAAATTTTAAGTACTTCTGCAAAAACAGGTGAAAACGTTGAAAAAGCTTTTGAGATGCTAGGACGTGAAATACTAAAAAATTCTTTAAAGAAATGTCCTAATTGTGAAAAGCATTATCCAGTAGAGTTGAAATTTTGCCAATATTGTGGTTTTAAGGCAAGTTAAATCCTTTCCTTTTCAAAATCAGAAAGCTAGGATTAAAAATTAAATCTAGATACTAAAAAACAGCTATTTTCATAAAGAAAAATTTATTTACTACAATAAATAAAAAAAACTATATTAACGTGTAATAAGGTTATGAAACTTGAACTACGATATTAGCCAAGACATTCAAGAGATAATAAAAAGACTTAGAAAAGATAACATTTCTTTTGAGGGTAAAAAAATTTTAGTTACTGGTGGTGCTGGTTTTTTAGGCTCTTGGGTTTGTGATGTTCTAATTGAACAGGGTGCTTATTGCATCTGTTTAGATAATTTATCCTCTGGGAAACCAAAAAATGTATTACACCTAATGGATAAAGAAAATTTTCGCTTTATCAATCATGATATTTCCTATCCAATATATTTTGGTATGAGTTATCACCCATTAGGCATATGTATAGGGGATATTAATAAAATTGATATTGTCATGCATATGGCAAGCAGAGCTTCTCCATTTGAATTTAAAAAGGAACCAATATCCATTCTTAGAAGTAATACATTGGGAACCTTAAATTCTTTAGGGATAGCAAAATTTCATAATGCAATTTTCTTTTATACCAGCACATCTGAAGTTTATGGAAATCCCCCAAAAGAAGCTATCCCAACACCAGAAAGTTATTTTGGACATGTAAATCCAGTTGGACCTCGTAGTTGTTATGATGAATCAAAACGAGCTGGAGAGGCTTTTATTAAAGCTTATGAACTTCAACATAAAATGAGTACAAAAATTGTAAGGATTTTTAATACATCGGGACCCAGGATACGATATGGTCCTGAATTTGGAAGAGTTGTCCCTAACTTTATATATCAAGCGCTTCATGATGAAGATATAACTGTATTTGGAGATGGATCTCAAACAAGATCTTTTACATATGTGGTTGATGAGATTGAAGGAATTCTTAAAATGGTGGATAAAGATGAAGCTAATGGAGAAGTTATTAATTTAGGTAATAATAAAGAATACACCATATTAGAACTAGCCCGTATTATAAAAGAATTAACAAATTCTAACTCAAAAATAGTTTTTAAACCGTTACCTATTGATGATCCCATATATAGATGCCCAGTTATAGAAAAAGCTAAAAAGATTCTAAATTGGGAACCAACAACATCATTAGAAGTAGGATTAAACAAAACTATCGCTTGGTTTAAAGATAATGAATGAAATCCTTAAGAAAAATGAAAACAAAGATCTAAAAATCAGTAATAAGCATTTTGACAAGTTACTGAAAATTTGTTTGATTATCGGGATCATCGTTGTTTCAGGATTTATTATTTACTTTGTTGTAACACCTGAACAGGGTTATGTGGCGTTTGGAATTTTAAATGAGAATCAAGAAGCAGAGAATTATCCAACGGAAGCTGTTGTGAATGAGACTATTCCATTTTATTTAACTGTCGGAAATTATTTAGATAGAGATTTCAGGTTTCGATTTAAGATATTGAAAGGTAATAATGAAACTATACTAAGTTCAAGTGGTTCAGAAAATGCATCTTTATATCTTACAAATGGAAATTTTACCCTAAAACCAAATGAATTTAAAATTTATGGAGAATTTAATATAACCTTTTCAGAAATAGGTGAAGATCAGATTATTATTACTGAATTATGGCAAATAAAGCATGAGATTGAAGAATTTTATTTAATACTTTACTTAAAGTTGAATATAACTAATTAACTTGCTCCTCCGATTATATTTGCAGAACTTATTTTTACCCAAGGAGCTTGAAATGCTCCATAAACTCTGTATTCTTTTGAAACAGCATCAATTTTTTGAAACAATTCCAATAGATTTATACCAATCATTGTTTCATTCAATGGTTCTTTTATTTCTCCATTTTTAATTATATTTCCATGTAATATTAGACCAGAAAAATCACCTGTTGATATGTTAGGAGAATCTCCTGTATAATTCAAAATAATTCCTTTTTTAATATCCCCGATTATTTCACTTAATGCTATAGCTCCTGGTTTCATAATAAAATTTGTAATACCGATTGAGGGTATTGAACTGTAAGAGCTTCGGGTCGCATTTCCAGTACTTCCAACTCCTTCTTTTCCCGCGGTATAACTATTATGTAATAATCCATTTTTAAGAAACTTTCCACTTTTTAAGATCTTTTTGTTTTTACATGGAACTCCTTCATCATCAAATATTTGAGATCCAGCAGCACCATCAATTAATCCATTATCTTCTATATTTAAATATTCTGAACCAATATTTTTATCTCTTTTATCTACTAAGAAACTTCTTTTATATTGGAAAGTTTCTGCATTGATAGCCGCAGCAATTGGCCTTAAAATTAAACTTATTGTACCTTTAGGGGTTAAGATTATAGGTATTTTCATATTTTTTACCTTCTTCCTATTAAGATTCTTTTTAGCATCTTCTAAAGCCAAACTTGCTACTTTCTTTGCGTTTAGATTATTTAAATTTCTCTCAACTTGCCTTTCATAACCAGAAGAGGTTTCCTTACTCACTTTATCTTTAACAATGATATTGGAAGAAATTAAACAACTTGTATCTTTTCGAGACACATCTAATCCATTAGAATTAAAAATGTAGGTTTTTGAGTAACCTGATGCAAAATTAGCAGATTGGGAAATTGCACTTTCATCATCTTCACATACTTTTATCAAATCGTTAGCAAAATTTATAGAATCTTCTATGCATAAATATTTCAGATTTTTATCAAATAAATCCCAAACAACGGGATAATTCTTAAATGGGCTAGGTAAATTTTTAAAATCAGGATCAGGTGTGGCAACTTTCATCATTTTAACGGCTGTTTTACATACTTTCTCAATAGTAGTTCTATTCAATTTGTTTGTATATGCAAATCCTAACGATCCCTTTTTATTAATAACTCGGATTGAAACACCAATATCCTCCCCAGTTTCACTATTTTTTATTGAATTTTCTTCAATCTCAATATTAATATAATTACTTTTTTCCAAGAAAAGATCGGCACATTTTATTTCTGAAGTTTCTTTTTCCACTAATTTCAAACATAATTCTGCCATTGTATAAATGTCTAAATTTTCCATTTAGCTCAAGCCTCCAACAGTAACATCCTCTATTCGTATATAGGGCGCTCCATCACATACCCTAACACGTTGACCACCTTTTCCACAAATCCCTACTGAATAGTTAAAAGTTTTTTCGTTACCAATTGCTGATATTTTATTCAAAACTTCAAGAATCATACCGCTAAGAGAAACATCTCTCATTATTTCTTTTTTTTCCCCATCTTGGATTTTAAAAGAAAATCTGCATTTAAATTGAAAATTACCTGTTGTAGGATCTGTATATCCATATTGAAAATCTTCACATAAAATTCCATCTTTAGTGTCTTCAATTATTTCTTCTAAATTCCAATCTTTCGGCTCTATATATGTAAATCCCATACGGACTTGAGGTCTTTCAGAACTTACCGATGCTCTACCATGTCCATTTGGGGGAACATTCATTCTTGAAGATGTCTCTAAATTATGTAAATAATTCTTAAGTATACCGTTTTCAATAATTATAGTTTTCTGTGAAGGGATTCCTTCGTCATCTATAAAATAACTCCCAAATAGCTCATATGGCAAATTAAATTGCTTACCTTGGCCCATCGATGGGTTATCTATTATAGAAACATCTTCTGAGGCTACATTTTTACCAATCATCCCTTCTAAGATACTTTCATTGTTAAGTACTAGATCTGCTTCACAAGCGTGTCCAAAAGCTTCGTGTATAATTGTTCCTGTCAGTTTAGAGTCTGCAATAACGGTTAATTTTCCTCCGACTGGAGAATGTGCATCCAGTAAATCTACAGCTTCTTTAGCTGTTTTTTTGCTTAAAACAATGGCTTTATTAGTCTCAGCAATTTCATATCCTCCAACACCTGCAACAGAGTTTACAGAACTCTGGGTTGTTCCATTTTTATTAGCAAAAACAATACAGAATAATCTTAGAAATGATAGATCTTGAATAACCTTACTTCCAAATGAATTTAGAAATAAGCTTTGAGAATGGCCATCCATATAGAGTGTATGTGTATTTTTTACGTATGATGAATAACTTGATGCTATTTTTTCATGATTTTTCACAAGGTTAATTTTATCATCAATATCTATCTCTTCTAAATTCTTTTTCCTATTGCTTTTATAACTTTCGCTTAGTGGGTCATTCTGGGCGATATTAAATTTTATTTTGGTTAATGATTCAGAAAGTCTACTTAATTTAATAGCTTTCTGTAAGCCTATTTTAATAGATTCTCTTTTTAGGTCTTTTAATACAGAAAAACCCCATCCACCATTTTTAAAAGCCCGAATTCCACAATTAATAATTTCAAAAGAAGAAATTTCTTTACTTTTTTGATTGGTAAAATCTAAACTAGTACCATTATTTACTTCAGCCCTGATGTCCCAATATTCAACTTTTTCTTTAGCAATCTGATTTAATTGATTAATTAAATTATCATCAATTCTTTTTAATTCGTCTGAAATTTCCATTTTTATTGTTTTGAGGGGATTACTTCTCCAATATTTAAAAATAGTATAGTGTCTACCAGTCTATCACCAAAGAAATAGAAGAATAGCTTAAATACCTTTCTTTTTTATTAATTGCAATTCTTTAATTTCTTGACAATTGAGATTGCATCTTTTATTGAGCAAATCCTCGCAAATTTCGTTGAATTCTTAAAGGAAAACGAATGATTACATTTCCAGCATTTTTTTGATTTAATGATTCGATTTGTATAGTACCATTCCCCACAATTATAACATCTGAAGAAAAAGTATTTCTGTCCAATAAGCATATAGATAATTATCAATATATAATAGAATTTAACTTAGAATAGCGATAAGATTTTCTAATTTCTATTTTACTGTTTTATCCATTGTTAAAGACATTTAAAAATTAATTATTCGCTATCAATTATTAGAAATATAAAAAGTGCCTTACTTTTTGTCCCTAATTTTATTTTAAAGAGGATCTATTCTAATATATTGAATTTTAATTATATTTCATTAAATTATTTTATCTCAAATAAAATAAGATATATTTCTTGATGTTTCATTATTTTAATTAAGACTTTATAGAAAAGAGAAAGGAATATGTATCATAAATTTATACATCCAATAGAAACGCGATATCGAACTGAAATTGCAAATATTTTTACAGAGGAAAAGAAATTAGAAAATTGGTTGAAGGTGGAAGCCGCATTAGCACAAGTTCATGCAGAATTAGGAAACATTCCACAAAAGGTTGCTGAGGAAATTACTAAAAAGGCAAATTTAGGTTATGTGAAATTAGAAAGAGTAAAAGAAATTGATAAAATGATTCATCATGATTTAATGGCAATGGTAAAGAGTTTGGCAGAACAATGTGAAGATGATGCGGGGAAATATGTTCATCTTGGAGCTACAAGTTACGATACTGAGGATACTGCTACAGCTCTACAATTAAAAGAAGCTTTAGATCATATTTATAATTCTTTACTGGATTTATTAAAAATTTTGACAAAAATTACGGATGAAAAGAAAAAACTAATTTGTATTGGAAGGACTCATGGTCAACACGCAATACCTACTACTTATGGTATGAGATTCGGTGTATGGGCATATGAAATAGATAGACATTTAGAAAGAATTTCTGAAGTTAGGCATCGAATATCTTTTGGTAAAATGTCTGGTGCGATTGGAACAATGGCTAGCTTTGATGATAAAGGAATAGAACTCCAAGATGCTGTTATGAAGAAACTTAACCTAAATCCTGTTCTTATAGCAAATCAAATAATTCAGAGAGATCGGCATGCCGAAATAGTTTTTTTAACGACATTAATAGGTCAAACATTGGCAAAAATAGCAAAAGAAAACCGAATACTTCAAAGAAATGAAATTTCAGAAATGTTTGAGCCTTTCAAAAAAGAACAAGTAGGAAGTTCAACAATGCCTCATAAGAGAAATCCTCATAAATCAGAAAGGATTTGCAGTCTAGCGAGAATTTTAAAATCTAATGTTATTGTTGCATTGGATAATATTGTGTTAGAAGATGAGCGAGATATCACGAATTCAGCTGCTGAAAGAATAATTTTTAGCGAAAATTTCATATTATTAGATTATATGATAAAACAATTAACACAAAATTTAATAGGAATAGAATTCGATGAAAACAAAATTGAAGAAAATCTTAATCTCACAAGAGGTGCATGTCTTACTGAAAAAGTTATGGTTCAACTAGTTAATAGAGGAATAGGGAGACAAGAAGGTCATGAAATTTTGCGACAAGCATCAATTAAAGCTAGGAAGGAAAAAAAGTATATGAGTGACATTTTGATTGAAAACCAAAATATTAATGAAAAATTCTCAAAAGAAGAATTAGAGGAAATTTTCAATCCTCATAATTATATTGGCAAAGCTGTTGAACAAGTAGATAATTTAATAAAGTTTCTTAATACTAAATATAATTTTTAAGTCTTGGTTTAAGTGACTGGAAATAACAATATGTATAAAACATTAGGAGTTTCATCAAAAAAAGAGGAAGTTTATAAAGCTCTTAAATCAATTGATAAAGGTTTATTTCCTGGTGCTTTCTGTAGAATTATAGAAGATATAAATAATAGAGAAAATTTTTGTTCTATTTTTCATTCTGATGGAGCTGGCACTAAAGCTAGTCTAGCTTATATGTATTACAAAGAGACGGGGGATATTTCAGTTTTTAAGGGTATCGTTAGGGACGCAATGGTTATGAATCTCGACGATATTTTGTGTGTGGGGGCAACAGGTAATATTTTCTTTTCGAATAATCTGGGAAGAAATCGCAATTATGTTAAAGGAGATGTCATAGAAACAATAATTAAAGAATATTATGATTACAGTGAAAAATTAACATCATTAGGTTTACATGTGAGGATGTGTGGCGGTGAAACTGCTGATATTGGAGATATTGTGAAAACACTTGTAGTGGATGCTTCTGCTTTCACAACCATGAAAAAAGAAGATGTAATTGATGCAAATAATATCAAGCTAGATGATATTATAATTGGTTTAGCCAGTTATGGTAGAGCTTCTTACGAAGATGAATACAATAGTGGAATTGGAAGTAATGGATTAACTTTAGCAAGACATGGAATACTTTCCCATGAATATTATAAGAAATACCCAGAATGTTATGATCAAAATCTTGATGAGAAATTTGTTTTCTTTGGAAAATATAAATTAACAGATGAAATTGATGAGCTCAACTTAACAATAGGAAAAACATTGTTATCCCCAACAAGAACATATGCTCCAGTTATTAAAGAGATTATTGAAAAATATAGAAATGAAATCCATGGAATTATACATAATACAGGTGGAGGACAAACTAAAATTCTGAAATATGGTAATAATGTAAAGTACATTAAAAACAATTTTTTTAAAATCCCAAAAATATTTGAATTAATTCAGAGATCATCAGAAACTCAATGGAGAGAGATGTATAGTGTTTTTAATATGGGGCATAGAATGGAATTGTTATGTAATGAGTCTATAGCTCCTGAAATAATTAGAATCGCAAAAAAATTCGATATCGATTCTAAGATCATCGGTCACTGTGAAAAATCCCCAATAAAAGGAAAAAACAACCTAGAAATAAAATCCGAATTTGGTTCTTTCATATATGAATAGAGAAGAATACTGATGTGACAATCCTAATAATCTTAATTCAACACATAAATCTTTTCATTCTTAAATAACAAAATTTATAATTTTTTGATTCAATAATCTTTTATTCAAATTATATATGTGATTATTAAATGGGAAAACTGGTTCAAAATAGAAAGAAAGAAATCGCTAAGGATAGATTTCGATTTTTTTATCAAGAAATTGTGTGGGGTTTTATTATCGTATTTGTGTTGTTATTGATACCGACTTTCTTAATTCCCTTAATAATTGATACAGGATCTCCACTCTATGGATTGATTTTTTATTTATTAAGAGCAATTTTTGTATTTGTGGCTATACCACTGATATTCCCTCTTTCTAATTTAATATTTGAATCTCAAAAAAGAAAAGTAATAATTGAAGAAGATGTTTCACCAAGCAGAGGGCATTTAAGATTATATAAAATGACAAAAAAGAATTATAAATATCAAATTCTATACGGTGTTTTGATTTTCTTTCTGGTTTTTTTACCAATAGATTTTTTTACTTATCTTCTAATACCGGGAATGCTTGAATACCAATCAGTTTCCCTGGTTTTTAATGCAACAAATGTATATTTATTATCTGAGAATTACTTTATGTTTTTATTTTTTGCTGTAATAATACAAATTTCTGTTGCTATTTTTGAAGAAACTATCTATAGGGGATTATTAGTAAAAAGAGGAAGTGAACATTTTTTTAGAATGTCTGCTGTGATGATATCAGCACTTTATTTTGGATTAGGGCATTTTGCTTATTTCTTGGATCCAATAAGCAGAGCTTATCCGATTTGGTATCCATTTATTTGGTTTTTAGAAGCATTTATTATTATAGGGATAGTTCTCGCCTTATTAGTACTGAGAAGAAAGTGGCTATTTCCTGTAATTTTCGCTCACGCGTTAAATAATATTGTATCCGCCCATGCAGTTTGGAGTTTTTTACAAGGGAATAACTTTATGATAGTAGGTCTTTATCTATACTATCCTTTACTTATTGTTGGGTGTATTTTATTTGTGTGGTACTTTTCTCAAATAAAAGAAGGTTTTTCAATTGGATTTAATATGCTTAAAGATTATTTCAAGCGTGATAAAACAATTGAAAAAACAAAAGGAGATACAATTTTTCGTACATTTTTTGATATTCTAATGGCATTGATGATATTCATAATGGGTTTTGTAATTACAATATAATGGAACTGTGATTTAATGAAGTTGGGGATCATCTCTGATACACATATAACATCTAATTATGGAAAAAAAAAACTCTCTACTCTAATCAACCAACTTGAACAGGTGTTCAAAGATGTTGATGAAATTATTCATGTTGGAGATGTATGTGAAAAATTTTTTTTAGATGAAATTAAAAAGATTGCACCAACGAAATGTGTAAAAGGAAATCTTGACGATATTAATAATTTAGAAGATTTTATGAGATTTTCTATAGGTAAATATAATATTGGAGTGATTCACATATTACCTGATAATATTGAAGAATTTGCTAAAAAACATGATTTACATGTTCTTATTTTTGGACATACACATCAACCTCTTATCAAAGGCACACAATTTAATTTGCTACTTTTAAATCCAGGCTCTCCAACTCAACCAAAAGCTCCGCTTGAACGACATGGATTTATGAAGCCTATTGCTAGACCAAGTGTAATGGTGTTAAAAATTGATGAGAAGGATATTTTATCAACGTTTATTATCAACCTTAAAATCTAGATATATTTTAATTTGCTAAAAATAAAGCCACAACTTCTTTTTTTTTCTCTTAGGTAAAGTGAAGTAAAGTATGTTTTAAGTCACCGCAAAAATTTCTCCACTTCATATAAGCCCCACATTGAATAATTTTAAATAGTCAATAACTCATATTATTCTTACAAGGTAATTTTATTTAAGAATTACAATAAAAATATAATCATAAATTATAAAACAGTATTTAAGACAATATTTAATTAATTTTCATAGGGTGTGTGTAAAATTGGTAAGTAGACTTGAATTAGTACTTAAAGAACTTAATGAAAATGGGAATTTTCGAGCATCGCTTTTTGCAACTTCAACTGGATTGGTGTTAGCATCCCAAAAAGAAGAAAATATAGATGAACGCGTAGTAGCTGCAATGGGATCATTATTGAGTGATTCTGCATACAAAGCGGCAGAAGAATTAAACCTTTCTGATATTCAGAGTATGAAGATAATGTATAAAGAAGATTTCATTATGATGAGAAATATCATCATGCCTGATAATAAAAATCAATTCCTATTAGCAATTTTATCAAAAGCCCCTGAAAGTGATGATGTGGAGCGATATTTTGATCAACTCCTTGATTGGGCAGTTGAAAACTCACAGGATGATTTAGAAAAACTTTCAAGTCTATAATCCTCTTATTCCTCCTTTTTATTTTTTCTAGTTCCTAGATTTTATTTTTAAAATATAAACACTAAGTTCAAAAATCATATTGGAAATTTATATTCAATATGAAAGCCGCTTATATTTCTAATCATGGCAATTTAGATAAGATACAGATCGGTGAAGTTAATGATTTAAGAATAGGACCTAATGATGTATTAATAAAAACTCGATTTGCGGCTTTAAATCATTTAGATTTATTTGTCATAAGAGGATGGCCAGGATTATTATTAAAGATGCCCCATGTGCTTGGAGCTGATGGTAGTGGAATTGTGAAAGAAATTGGATCAGAAGTAACTACAGTAAAAATTAATGATAAAGTCACTATTAATCCAGGAATATCCTGTGGAAAATGTGAAATGTGTTTATCTGGAAAACAAGTTTTATGCAAAGAATTTTCGATTAAAGGAGAACATGAATGGGGTACATTTGCTGAATTTTTTACAATGCCAGAGATCAATCTTCTAAAAGTACCAGAATCATTTCCTTTAGATAAAGCAGCAGCAGCACCTTTAACCTTCTTAACTGCCTATAGAATGTTGACAACATTAGGAGTGGTTAAAAGAGAAGATTTTGTTTTTATACATGGAGCAGGAGGCGGTGTATCTTCTGCAGCTATTCAGATTGCAAAATATTTTGGTGCAAAAGTTATTGCTACAACTAGTACTCCTGAGAAAATCGAAAAAGCAAAGAAATTAGGTGCAGATCATGTAATAAATTATAAAGAAATGAGGGATTATACTGAATATGTCTATAAAGAAATAACTAAACGACGGGGTATAGATCTTGTCATTGATAATGTTGGAACAGTAACATTTAATACAAGCCTTCGATTATTAAGGTCTGGTGGTCGATTAATTACATGTGGAGCTACATCAGGACCACAATTAGAAATAAATGTAGCAAACATTTTTTGGAAACATTTAGAAATAAAAGGATCAACCATGAGTAATCAAGGTGAATTTCGGGCGGTGATGAGATTGGTATTTGAAGGTAAATTGAATCCTGTTATAGATAAAATATTTCCACTTGATAAAGCAAAAGATGCTGAGAATTATTTAAACGAAGGTAAGCAATTTGGGAAAGTTTTACTAGACCTTTCTTGAAAAACCTAAATCAACGAGTTATAAAATCTCAAAACTTCATTTGCAATTTGTTCTTCATAACCCCAATAGAAATGATCTGCTCCATCAACTATTTTTCTAATTTTAGGGTTCATATAATAATTAAAGTTTTCTTCAAATGTTTCATATCTAGCAACTGTGTCTTGATTACCTTGGATGAATAATTTTGGTTTATCAGATTGTGATAGTGTCTTAAATTTAGAATCTACAAAATCCCAAGGGAACGAAATCGAAATATAACCGATAACATTATCTGAGTAATTTATAGCTGAACACCCTATTGCAGCACCATAAGAATAGCCACATAGTATAATTCTTTCATAATTTTTCTCATTTATTAAAAAATCAATACAAGATTTCACATCATCCAATTCTCCTGTTCCATTTGAGTGGGTTCCCCCTGAATTTCCAACACCTCTAAAGTTAAACCTTAAACAAGAAATATTATTACTTACCAATTTATTGAAAACTCCAGATACTACATTATTATACATATTACCACCATATTGGGGATGAGGGTGGCAAATCAAAACTGCTGGATTTTTTGCGTTGCTTTTTGATCCAAAATATTCAGCCTCAAGTGTTTCATCATTGTTTTTAATGAAAAATATTTCTTTTTTTACCATAATTTTAATTAATTTTTAAACTATAATAATAATACTATACAAGTTTGTAGGAAATATGAGTTATAATAAGATTGTAATCGAACAGAAAATTAGAGAGTTTTTACAAGAAGATTGTGGTTTTATTGATGTTAGTTCTAAAGTCATACCTGAGAATGCAAAAACTTCAGCAAAAATTTTTGCCAAGAGCGCAGGTTATGTTTCAGGTTTAGAAGAACTAAAGATATTATATAAGATTCTGAATGTTTCAACATCATTCAAAAAAAAGGATGGAGAAGACGTTAATAAAGGAGATGTTATTGTAGAATTAGAAGGCAGTACTAGAAATATTTTGCTAGGTGAAAGAACAGGATTAAATCTAATAACTCATATGAGTGCTATAACAACCACCGCTAGGAAATATTTTAAAATAATTACAGATTCTGGAAAAAATGTCAAAATTGCTTGTACGCGTAAAACAATACCAGGAATGCGGATATTCGAGAAAAAAGCTGCCGAATTAGGATATGCAGATACGCATAGATTTTCTCTCGATGATATGATTCTCTTAAAGGATACACATTTAAGATTTTATAATGGGGATATTGAAAAACTATTAATTGATACAAAAATCAAAAATAGCTTTTCGAAAAAAATTGAGATAGAAATTGAAAATGTGGAAGATGCACTGATTGCTGCTAAAAATGGAGCAGATATTGTGATGTTAGATAATAT
This sequence comes from Promethearchaeota archaeon, assembly GCA_048939445.1. Classification (GTDB taxonomy): domain Archaea; phylum Asgardarchaeota; class Lokiarchaeia; order Sigyniarchaeales; family SOKP01; genus Loki-b32. The sequence goes on from JBHLPN010000003.1 coordinate 19,086, forward strand.
GGGACCAGATAAGGTGGAGGATACGGTCAATTTATTGAAGGAACATAATCTTAGAGATAAAATAATATTGGAGGTTTCTGGTGGAATTACTAAAGAAAATATAGTAGATTATTTATTATCAGAACCTGATGTGATAAGCTTGGGTTCAATTACTCAATTTCCTTCTGAGCAGGTTGATTTTTCACTTCGATTTGATTAACTTTATTATTTAATCAATTACAATTTCACGAAGAGAACAAATTACATCTTTTATTTTAGCTAATTCTTTATAAAGTTCTTTAATCGTATCAAATTCGCCTACCAACAGTAATAATTCAATTTTTTTTTCTGCAATACGCCAATCTGTGATAGTTTTTATAATTTGCTGGAATCGGGAATACAATTCACTAATTTGGTCAATTATTAACTCTTTGAAAGGATATACTAAACTCACTGTCATGATCTTATATCCTTCAATATTTTCAAATTTTTCATGCTTTTCAATAAAACTAACTATTGAATCTCTTAATGCTTCGCTTTTAGAACTAAAACCACTTAGATTTCGTACTTTTTCGAACCTTTTTAATAAATCATCACTAACTTGGAGAGAGATTATTGGCATTTTTACTTTGAAAATTTCTTTAATTATAAATACATTATAAAAATTTCATTATAAAATTAATACTTTGATTTAATGAATTTAATTCATAATTCTATAAATTTCACTTGGTTATTACTAATTTTTCATACTTTCTTCCGCATGTGCCTAGGATAGTTAGCAAAAAGGTTTTCAAAAAGCTTTTCAAATCTTTCAAGATATTCACTTGAAATTGTTTTTGGTTGTCCTATTTGTAGAGCACCCCAATATATTTTTGCAAGTTTTTCTACTAATTCTGCAAATTTAACTGCATGATCTAAAGATTTTCCACAAACAATTACACCATGATTAGCTAATAATGCTGCATTTTTTATACCTAAAGCATTAAGAGCTACTTCACCAATCTCTACTGTGTGTGCTTTTCCAAATTCTGAAACCTCGATAGGCCCCCCTAGAAATATGAACATTTCTTCCATTATTATTGGAATGCTTTTTTGTACAATTGAGAGCATAGTTGCAAATGGTGAATGAGTGTGAATTACTGATTGAACTTTAGGTCTAGATCTATAAATTGCTATATGCATCTTTGCTTCTGTTGATGGTAATTTTCCAGTACTTAAAGCGAGCCCGTCAAAATTAAGATGAACTATCTCATCTTTTTTGAGCGTCTCATATTGATTGAAGGAAGGGGTGATAAATAATTCTTCTTTCTTACCATATCTTAAACTAACATTACCTTCTCCCGCTTCTACTAATCCTTTTGCAAATATCGCTTTTGCTCCTTTAACAACTTCCATCCGAAGCTGATCTTCTTTATTCGATGCCATAAAATTAATAATTAAAATTCAATTAAAAATATATTTTGAATGTTATTTTGCTTTATTTTTTATCAAAATTCGGATATTTTCTATTTATATTAATTCTTAAAGGTCTTATTCTTTAAATATGATTTTTAAATATCAAATTTGTCAAGTAAAATTTACAGATAATTATAATCAACTCTTGTTTAATAAATAATGAGTCGTCTTATTTTACACTGTGATCTTGATTGTTTTTTTGCTGCAGTAGAAATAAGGGATAATCCACAATATAAAGGTAAACCTGTTATAATCGGGGCAGATCCTAAAGATGGAAAAGGAAGAGGAGTAGTATCAACATGTAACTATGAAGCTAGAAAATATGGTTTACACTCAGCTATGCCTATCTCTCAAGCATATAGAAGATGTCCTGAAGGAATTTATTTAAGACCGAATGGTAAAAAATATTTAAAAGTGTCCAAAGAAGTTATGGATATCCTCGAAACTTATACTAATGAATTCCAGAATGTGGGTGCTGATGAAGCATATCTGGAATTAACAGAGATTACCAAAGATTATGAAGAGGGAGAAAAAATTGCGAGAGAAATTCAAAAGGAAGTCTTTGAAAAGGTTGGCATTACAATCTCAATAGGTATTGCACCTACTAAATCTTTAGCTAAAATTGCTTCTGACGAAAATAAACCTAATGGGATTACTATCATAAAACCTAATGGTATATCTAATTTTTTGAATGATATGAATATAACGCGCATTCCAGGTATTGGTAAGAAAACAAAAGTATGTTTCTATAAAAAGGGCATAAAAAAAATTGGAGATATAATTAATACTCCATTGCCTAAAATGATTGAATTTTTTGGGAAACATGGGAAATGGATCTGGAATGTTGCTAATGGTTTAGATAATCGTAAAGTTAAAGAATTTCATGAAGAAAGGAAATCTATAAGCGCAGAAAGGACTTTTTTCACAGATACAAACGATTTTAATGAAATCTTATCAAAATTTGAAGAAATTAATAAAAAAATACATAAGTTAATTACTAAACACCAAATTACGTATAAGACGATAACAATAAAAATAAGATTTGAAGGTTTTCAAACATATTCCCGTTCCAAAACCCTTCCTTTTCATATTCAAGATGAAAAATACGTATTAAATATTGTATTACAATTATTTAAAGAGTTTTTACACAGTAGAAAAAAAGTTAGGCTTGTAGGGATTAAATTATCAAATTTAGAAAGAAATCAAAAAGCTCGACAAACAAATTTGTTCAATTATGCCTATACATAAATTAACATTTTCTTTTAATTTTTAATAATCCATTTTATATAACTCTAAAATTTTATTTTGGAGGAATCTATTTGACGCAACAATGCCAGGTGCAGTCCATACACATTTTTCTTGTTTAAAAATTAAAGGTTCTCCGTTTAAGTCTGTTATCTCTCCTCCTGCTTCTCTTACAATTAAATCTCCTGGCATAAAATCCCATGTAAATGAATGTGCCGCATCTAATGGTTTAATATAAAGGTCAGCAGTCCCTTCAGCTACCATGCAAAATTTCGCCATACTATCGATTTGAATGAAATTCTTAATACCAATCTTCTTTGCAAAATTGAGAACCCATGGTTGATCGTAATGCAATGAATGGCATAAACGAATGTCGCGTATCTCTTTAATTTGACTTACTGTAATTGGAATAAAATCTTGATTATTATATGAAACTTGAGCACCCTGACTTTCTTCAGCCGCAAAAATAGCGACCGATTCTTCATTATAATTTGGTACAGCAATAGCACATACTTTTGGGATTGATTTCAACATAAATCCAACACCTATAGCATATGACAAGCCCTTTTGGTATCCTATCGTGCCATCAATAGGATCTACTGTCCATTGCCGTTCGGAAGATTTGCCTCGAAACTCGATATTTTCTGTTATGGCATTTAACTTTTCTAACTTTAACTCTTTAAAACATTGTTTTATTAGATTTTCTGCCTTCAAATCGATAAAATCGATATTTTCTTCTTCTGCTATTATTTCATCATTAGAAAATTTATCCTTTAACTGTGATACGATATATATTTGAGAGGCATAATCCGCTAATGTAACTGGTGTGTGATCTGACTTTAAGAAAGATTTAATTCCTTTTTTTCTAAACCATTCTGT
>JBHLPN010000003.1:22743-42752 GCA_048939445.1 Promethearchaeota archaeon
GATGGTGTACTTATAAGATCCATATGATCTGACTTTCTTATTAATTCTGATTCAAAATTATATTCATTTAAAAGCCAGAGTAATTTATACAATTCAATCTTTTTTTTAAAATCGTTATCAATTTTATAATATTTTGAATATGCATCATAAAAAGAGCTATAAAATGAGGGATTATTTAAAGGTTTTAAAATCCAATAATCAATTTTGATAAAGTCTTGAACTTGGCTACCAACACACCAATTATTAAAATCTACAATACCATTAATTTTTATGATACCTGAATCCTCTTTGACAATAATATTTTGGCTTTTAAAATCATTATGTATAAGAACGAATTCAGTTTCATCGTCAATTAAGGCGTTATTATCACGATAAAAATCCCTTATTTCATCGCAAAAATCTATCTTATTTCTTTTAGCTTCTTGGAGTCTTTTATCTAATTCATTTTCAATATATTCTGAATATGCAATTTTTAACTTTCTACCAATATCATTAATATTGTTAAAATATGATTCAAATTTTACATTATGTAAATGACCTAATTGTTCACCTAAATTGCTAAATAAATCTAAGAATTTTTTAGTAGATAAGCTTTTTCCTTCACTGATGTATCGATTCATTAATTGAAATAAAGGTTTTCCTCGAATATATTCTTGTACTGAGAATAGATAAGGAATAGTTTCCTTGGTCTCATCATAGTAAATTAAATTACATACTGGAATGATTGGAGGTCTATTTTTATTGAATATATATTCACCTGTTTTTGTATTGATGATCTCTTTCACTTTTTGTCTTAAATCAGGGTCAGTAGGATTCAAATTTTTGTCCAAAAATGGGTATAAGAGTTTTTCTTTGATTAAATTTTCAATTTGGAAAAGTTGACTTGTACGAAATCTAAATATCAATTGATTATTTTCAAAATATACTCTATAGAGTGTATTGGTATCAGTGATATATGGCCCTTTAATTTTTTTTACTTTACCTTGATCAACCAAAACACTAATTTTTGAAAAGGTTTTAATAACCTCATCAAATTTATAAAGCTCTTTTTTACCGAGAAAGTATAATTGATAAATTTGCTTACGGTTTAATAAGTAATTCACAGTAGCTTCGATTCTTTCTTTACTAATTGGATCGATTTGAGTTTGTAATTCTTCATAAATAAAATTAGTATTTGTTCTTGATATTAAATCCTTATATAAGTGTAAAAAAGCATATTTTAACCCGATTTTCTCATCAATCTCATCAGTCTTAACTTCATAAATTTTTTTTCTAATATCATTTATTTGCTCTTGCAATTGTAGAAGTTCTAATATATTATCGTCTATCGCATAGTTATATAATTTTGAACACATATTAACAATATTGCTAAGATTAGAGATAATTCCGCTATATTTTCTCAAGTTTAATGGAATGAGTTGAAGAAATGTTTGAGATTTTTCCTCGTTTCCACATATGACAGTAAAATCACTATTCAAATTTTGAAGGAAGGCCTTACAGTTTTTAATATTATAAAAAGAATCATTTATTCCTTTCAAATTTGGGAATTCCATTAAATCTTTTAGAATATTTGGTTCAATTTCATTTCCAGCGAATTGAGGGGGATCATTTATTAAATAAATCTGATTTTTGATAGTGCTAGAACCTAGAATATTTTCAAAATAAGTTTTTATAACCTCTACTGGTTCTTTTTCTAAAATTGGAGGAGAAATCATAAAACTTAGATATTCAAATTTTTTCCCTAAGTTTTCTAACTGATTTATTAAATCATCAACTTGATTACAATAAATCCCAACAAGAATGGGAATATTCTTATCTGTGACTTCTGATACTAATTCTATCAATTTTATCTTTTCTGCTGTAGAAAATAGATTTCCATTACCCATGTTCCCAAAAAGAAGAAGAGAATTTGCACCATTCGTAAGAATATGACGAATAAGAAGAGAATTAAGATGTTTAATGATTTGAAAATCTTGATTATAAAAAACTAAAGTATCACAAATGGCACCATTAATAATTGATATACTTATCTCCTCTTCACTAAGTAAGAAGCTAAATTGAATTTCTATTATATTTTATGAGTAATATTCTTTATGTTTTTATTTGATTTTTGACTTAAAATTTTATAATTCGCATAATAATAATCACTTATCAAATTTAAAGAAATTTCATCAATATTTAAAGATGGATCAATATTTTTTGCAAAATCGATGATATAAGTATTCCATTGGTTTCTACCGGAACTTCTCCATTTATAGGTGCCGGACAATTTGGATTTAAGGCATTTGAATGGCGCAGAAAATTTCTGGATAACCCAGATGCTATGCTAGAGATTTTAGAAGCAAGTTATTCCAATGGAGCACGTGGAATTGAAGTAATCCCCTCTGGGAAAATTTTGGAAGCTGCCCAGATGATGAGTGATATTTATAAAGATTATGTCATAACAGGTTCTACTTATCCAGGTAAAGATCCGAGAATTGATGTATTAATTGAAAAGGGTGCAAAAATAATATTTGTACATGGTATGATTTCTGATAAAAGAGGAACGAATTTATTAAGACTCTTAGATGAAATATCTAGTTATGGAATTATTTCAGGTATCGCAACTCATGATCCGATTCCTACAATTCGACATTGTATAGAAAATTCTTTAAATGTGAGAGTTTTTTTGATACCCTTTAATGCAAATGGATTTTTAATGGGAAGTGTGAAAGATTTAGAAAAAATTGTTGATAATACTAAAAATTTTTATTTTATGGGCATGAAAACATTAGCAGCAGGAGAAATTAGACCACATCTCGCATTTCAATATATCTCTAATCATAATATATGTGCTGTGACAATAGGAATGGTTACAAAACAACAGGCAGAGGAATCTACTAAAATTGCTTTAAAATCATTAAATAATAAATAAATCTAGAATGCATAATTACTCCAAAATAGTTTATATTTTTTTTCTAATCTTTAAAAATATTAAATATATCCATTTCGCGAAAGTATATATAAAAATGCATTAGATATTTAATTTAAAAGACTTCTAATTAAGATACTTTCTTACCACGTCACCACGAGGTTCTGTTTCTTCAAATAAAATAGCTTGAAAAGAATATATTTTAGTATTTTTTTCTTTCCATGCATTTTTATCAAGCCACGCCTTAGAGCATGTTTGGGAAAGAAATGTTTCAACATCCCAGTTTCTCCCATGATCAACAGGTACTTGAGGAAGAAGTAGCCCTCTTCTCATCCCTTTCTCTACTATTAGTCCGTCTCTTCCAATAATAATTTTATCAAGATAATCTTTTGGATCTTCTACCTCAAGCAATTTTGGAGGTGTCAAGATCGATAACTCAAGTACAATCTTATCCATTTCATCAAGTGAGACTGAAGGAAATCGTGGATCTTCAACCGCAGAACTTATGGATACTCTATGGATTACATCATATAAGGAATAAGTAGGTTCAATATAACCAATGCATCCCCTTAGTGGATTGCCAACAACATTATGTTTATTTAATGTAACAAAAGCACCATATTTATCAGAGAATTTTTCTTTTATATTATCTGGAATTGGGATACTTCGATTATTTTTTAAAAAGAATTCTATATTTTCTCGAGCAAAATCTATTAATATTTTCCCGTCTTCTAAGCTAAATTTATCTTCATTCGGCATTATAAAATCCTAATAATTAAATATTTTATGTATTATTATACCGTTCAAACATTTATATTTTATAATATTCTCTTAAGAATTTTTCCTGTTGGAATAGAATTTTCAGTTTTAATCTCAATTCCTCTTAAAAATACTTTCCAAATTTGAACTTTTGTGCTAAATTTATCATATGGAGTATATTTTGCCTTAGTTTTAAAATTCTGAGGATTGATCGTGTATTCTGGAACTTTATCTACAATCAGTAAGTCAGCATCGTGTCCTTCTTTAATAAAACCTTTATTTTTTAAATTAAAGATTTTAGTAGGATTTTCAGAAGCTGTTTCAACGAATCTTTCTAAAGAAAGTTTATAATTAAATACTTCATTTAGAATTAATAATGGGTATGTCTCAAAACCAGGGAATCCAGAAGGGGATTTGAAATAATTCTGAGATTTTTCTTCTATTGTATGTGGTGCATGATCTGTTCCGATTAATTTTATATTTCCTTCTTTTAATTCATTGAATAAAAATTTATGATGCTCTTGTCCTCTTAAAGGTGGTAATACCTTACCATAGTTCTCGTTGCTTAATATTATTTTATTTGATAAAAGTAGATGATGGGGAGTAACTTCAAACGATATTTTTAGATTTTTGCTTGAAGTCTGTGCCCTTTTGATCAATAGATAACTTTCAATACAACTTATATGACAAAAATGAATTTTCGGGTAATGTTTAATTCTTAAATGATTATCATCAATATATTCTTTATATTGTTCAATGACTAGTTTAACATATTTTTCCTCTGCTGTAACAGGATCAAGCCTATTATGATATTCTAATATAGTTTCCTGTCTCTGATTGAAATCCTGGGTGATCTTTTCTTTTTCTAATTCAGATAAAGGATAAGACGCGTGGATAAAAATAGGAATTTGATATTTAGACGATATTTCAAGTATATGTTGAAGGTTTTTTGGATCTAACCAATCGATATTATTAATAGAATTAAGGGGGTATATCTTAAAACCTATAACACCTAATTCAATTATGCGTTTAATCTCATCTTCATTAAGTTCTTTAGGAAATCCTGCAATGAAACCAACATCTACATAAATATTACTTTTTGCTTTTTCCATCCATAATTTAATTTGACCTGAAGTAATTGCCGGAGGGACAGTATTTGGCATATTGAAGACCGTTGTAATTCCTGAAAAAGCGGCTGCCTTTGTTCCAGATGAAAATGTTTCCTTTTCACTCTGACGCATATCTCGCAAATGAGAATGTATATCTATTATTCCTGGTAAAACCAACTTGTTTTGACAATCCAATTCTTTGTTATCTTGGTTTTTTTTAACTAATTTTTCAAAATCTTTTTCTTTTGATTTAAATAAAATTCTTTCTATAAAACCATCATTAATTAGTAGAGTCCCTTTATGTATTAAACCTTCGGAATAAATTTTGGCGTTTTTTAAAATCATCTAAGTCCAAATTTTTATATTTTGCTTTGTTGATCTTTTCGAAAATTAATATATAAAATTTTATCTTGTACGCCTTTTATTTTTGAAAAAGATATTAGTTTTATATTTTTCATTTCTTTGAATTTTTCAATTACATATGTATTATCTTTTGATATAAAATATGTTGGTATGATAAAAAAGTTGTTTTCCATAATTTCAATAAAATTATTATTTAAAGTGAAATCCTTTACTTTTTCCTCAACATATTGCAGATTTTCTATTATTAGAAAGCTTTTTCCCTGCATAATTAAACTACAGAAGTTTATAAAAGAAGAACTATCAATAAATTTTTTAACAAAAATTCCTGGAGTTGATTTCTTCCATTTTTTATTTTCATTAAACATATCTATTTGTACTTTATTTAAAGCCTTCTGTAAAAGTAATGCTTGAGACCTTTCATCTGGACCTAAATATCGTAATTTATCTCCTTCAAATTTAATTAATACATGCGATTTTTGAAAATATAGATATAAATTATTGATTTTTCTAATAGAATAAGATAAACAGAAAGTTTCTCTTATACAAGAACATAAGTTATAAATATTAGGGGGTGTTTTTCCTTGATCAATATCTCTTTTAGAATAATTTGAAATACTCTCAATTAACAATAAGAAATTGACCAAAATAATCAAGTAAAAGGATAATTTTTGATTTTTAAAATTTACCTAACTTTTTCATAAAATCAGCTGCTGCTTTTCCACCAGGCAATCCAGGCATCCCGGGCATCCCTTTTCCTTTCTTCTGCATTTGAAGAAATCTTTTCATAAATTTTTTCATCTGTTGAAATTGCGTAAGCATTTTGTTTATTACCGAGTAATCTGTCCCACTTCCTATAGCAATTCGTCTTTTTCGAGTTTTTTTAATGATTTTTGGATTTTCTTTTTCTCCCTGAGTCATAGAATTTAGCACAACTTCCCATTTTGCAAGGTTTGCTTCAGCATCCTCTTTTAAAGCATCTGGGATATTCCCACCACCCATCATAGCTAATATCTGCTTAAATTTTCCCACTTTCTTTATACTTTTTAATTGTAAATAAAGATCATCAAGAGTAAATTTACCATGTACCATCCGTTTGACAACTTCTGGTTCTATGTCGACTTCCGCTTCTTGAACCTTTTGAACTAATGATTCAATATCTGGTATACCCAGTAATGTTCCTACAAATTTTGTTGGTTCAAATTCTTCAAAATCATCGATTTTTTCACCAACACCTATGAATCTAATACCCACATTAGCTGCTGCACAGGCAGATAGCGCACCTCCCCCTTTAGCTGTTCCATCCAATTTAGTGACAATAATTGACCCTAAAGTAGTTGTTTGAGCAAACGCTTCTGCTTGGTTGAATGCCTGTTGACCAAGAGTTCCATCAATTACTAAAATTACTTCGTTTGGTTTTAATTTTTGCTCTAGAATTGCCATTTCTTTCATTAATTCTTTTTCTTCTTTGTGTCTACCAGCTGTATCTGCAATTATTATGTTATTTCCATCATTTATCGCTCTTTTAGTTTCTTGAATAGCAATTTTAATGGCATTCTTTTCATTGGGATTCCCATAACATTCAACACCTACCTGTTCTGATAATTGTACTAATTGTTCATAGGCGCCAGGTCGCCAAGTATCAGTTGTCAATACGGCAACTTTATAACCTTTACTTTTATAAAATTTTGCCAATTTTGCTATCGTTGTTGTCTTTCCTGAACCTTGGATACCAACAAGTAGAATTACATTTTTCTTACCAGGTTTTATACGTATCGGAGCAGGTTTTCCCCCTAAAAGTTGAATAAGTTCGTCATGCACTAATTTAACTACAAAATCTCTTCTTCTTGCCTTCTGGAGCTTGGTATTCATTGCTTCTTTTCTGATGTTTTCAGTCATTTCAAACACAAGTTCTACTTTTACATCGGATCCTAGCAGAGCTCTTTGTAGTTCCTGAATAAGAGCATTTATCGCATCTTTATCTACTGTTGGAAGACGTCGAATCTTTCTAATTGCCGTATCCAATGACCGTCCTAGTTTTTCTAAAACCATTAAATCCCAGCTATTATTTTTTTTACCGTATTTGAAATAGTGCGCAAAAACTAATATTTTTTTTTGAAAAAATATAATATATCATAAATTAAAAGAAATGTCAAATTTAAAATATTTTGGATAAAAAATGAACAAACTAAGGTGTTAATGTAGATGTCAATTAGAAGAACAGAGATACAAAAATTAAAAGCTGGACAATATATCATGGTTGATGAAGAACCATGTATTATAAAAAGTACAGAACGATCTAAAAGTGGAAAACATGGTCATGCTAAAGTAAGAGTTGTTTGCGTTGGAATGTTTGATAATAACAAACGCTCTCTCACTATTCCAAGCGGTCACATGGTTGATGTTCCTGAGATCATCAAAGGTAACGCCCAGATTAATTTTATAGAAGAAGTCTCAATAAATATTATGGATTTAGAATCATATGAATCTATAGATGTAGATTGGCCTCAAGAGGAGGACTTAAAGAAAAAATTAAAGGATCTTCAAGCAGCTCCAGAGAAAATATCAACAACACAAGTTGAATATTGGCAATTAGCAGGGAGAACTCTTATAAATAGAGTATTCAGTAGTTAACAAGGTTTTTTCTACAATTAATTTCAAAAAGCATTAATTTTATTTTTTTAAATTTCCATTATTTTTTAAAAAATAACCACTAAATTGAATCAACTAATAAAATCTGAGGGGTATGGAAAAAAAACCAATTGCTTTAGCTTGTAGGCTTGACTCAGAAAGAGCTATTAAATTAGCAAGAAGAATATTTGAGTTCTTAGTTCAAAAAGGTGAAATAGTTTATTTAGAAACTAGAATTGCTCCTAAAATTTTCCCGCATAATGGTATGGATTTAGGGGAGATGAATGCTGAGAACATTAAATTCATAATAATTGTTGGTGGAGATGGTTCAATATTAAGAGTTGCCAATAGTTTATCTCAACAAAATCCGCCTCCAATTTTGGGAGTAAATGTTGGTTCTATAGGTTTTCTGGATGAATCTAATGAAAGAATGATTTTTAAAGATTTGATGAAGGTTTTAAATGGTAAATATACGTTAGAACTATGTTCTAAAATAACAGCGTATATAACAAAAAATTCCGATGAGATTAAATTGACAAATGCATTAAATGAAGTCCTAATAGTATCTTCTAAAAGTTCGAAAGTTTTACAGGTATCAATTAAAATTGATGGAGTTTTCCTAAATCGTAGTTATTTAGATGGAGTAATTATTTCAACACCTACAGGATCTACTGCTTATAATTTAAGTGCAGGTGGAGCAATTGTAAATCCTAATATCGAAATCATGCAAATAACTCCTTTAAACAGTTTTGCAGGATCAGGTTTAAAACCTATTGTAGTACCAATTGATTCTGAAGTTGAAATTCAACTTTTAAGACCTAGATTAGATGCTAAAATTGTAATTGATGGACAAAAAATCATTAAGCGAATTGCACCTAATACAAAAATTAGAATTCGCAAAGCAAAATCTAAAAATAAATTCATTCGGTTTAGTGGAAGTTATTATTCAAGGTTGAGAAAAAAGATTATTGGTACTGTAAGAAGAGTGCCTATTGATGATTCTCCTGAGGAATAATATCTAAGTAGAATATAATTAATATTATTTCTAATAATTCAGCACCGAAGAATAGTGATATGAAAGAAAAAGCTTCAATTTTTATATTTGATGCAAATATATTCCTTATTGGAATTGATTTTAATCTATTCGAAGGAATCATTTATACAACACCTTCTATAATTGATGAAGTAAAAGAAAGTAGATATAAAGAAAAGAACAGAAATATATTAAATAAAGTAAATGCTGCAATTGAAACAAGGAAATTAAAATTAAAATCTCCTAAAGATGAATATATCAATAAAGTAAGAGAAATATCAAAAAAAACAGGAGATTTCAATGCGTTATCAGATGCTGATAATGGTCTTTTAGCAGTTAGCTTAGAGTTAATCGAAAAACAAGGAGAAAATGTAAAGATCTATACTAATGATTATTCTATTGAAAATGTATGTTCTGAGTTAAACATACCTTTTTCTTCTTTATATAAAGAAGGTATTGAATCCAAGATAATCTGGGAAATATATTGCCCCTTTTGCAAAAAAATTGGTAAAGCTGAAGATTTAAATAAAAATTGTGAAATTTGTGGATCAAAATTAAGAAGACGACCAAAGAAATAACATAATATATTAGTGGTAATTATATAAATTGTATCATAAATGTATATAGAAAATAGAGATAAAAAAAAAAATGGGCGTTAAAATAAATGAGTTAGTTAATGAAGTTAAGCGAACTATAACATTTGAGAATCTTTTTAAAAAAAGCATAGCTATTGATGCTTTTAACACAATTTATCAATTTTTAGCCATAATACGACAAAGAGACGGAACCCCTTTAAAGGATTTTCAGGGAAATGTAACATCACATCTTTCTGGACTTTTTTATAGATCAATTAACTTTCTAGAACACAATATAAAACCAATCTATGTTTTTGATGGTATTCCTTCTGAATTGAAATTGGATACAATAATGGAAAGAAAAAAAATCAAGAATGAAGCAAAGGAGAAAATGATTAAAGCTCAAGACGATGAGGATTTTAAAGAAGCTAAAAAGTTTGCCCAATTTACATCTACCCTAGATGCTGAAATGATTGAAGAGAGTCAAAAATTGATTGAATTTATGGGAATGCCGATAATTCGAGCTAATTCTGAAGGAGAAGCTCAATCAGCCTATTTGGTTGAAAAAGGAGATGCTTGGGCATGTGCTTCCCAAGATTATGATACATTATTATTTGGAGGAGAAAGATTGCTACGAAATTTTGCCATAAGTCGAAGTAGGAAGGTAAGAGATACAACTGTAACCCTAGATATAGAGTATGTTTCGTTAAACAAGTTTTTAAATAATCTTGGAATAACTCGAGAGCAACTAATTGAGATGGGAATTCTGATTGGAACAGATTTTTTTCCAGGTATTAAAGGTATTGGTCAAAAAACAGCATTAGACTTCATTAGGAAATATGATTCAATAGAAAATATACTGAAAAATCAAGTTAAGATAGGGGGAAAAGAGATCATTTTAGATTTAGAATTAGTCGCCCAAATTAAAGATATATTTTTAAATCCTGATGTTAAAAAGGATTACAGGATACCAAAACCAAAAAAAGTTGATTTTGAAAAACTGGAAGAGTTATTAATAGAACAACACAATTTTTCGCGGCAAAGAGTAGAAAATGCATTAGAAAGGCTGAAGAAATTAGATACATCAAAAATTCAGGTTTCATTGGATGATTTTTTTTAATTGTTATAAAAAATATTAAAGAAAAAAAAAAGCAAAAATTTTTACGAAATTAATATTTGTCAATATTAGAATAATAAAATTTTAGAAAAATCGATATATCATGTCATCGAAAGGTAATAATAGTAGGGAGAAAGATGATAATACACCTAGTGTAACATTACGTGTTCAAAAGGCTAAAAAAAGGGATATTGGACGCAATATTATAAGAATTGACCCAAAAACAATGGAAAAGTTAAAAATTCAAACTGGTGATGTCATATCTGTTACTGGTAAGAAAGAGAGTGCTGGAATTGCATGGCCAAGTTATCCTCAGGATAATGGATTAGGAATTGTGCGTGTTGATTCTAGACTTCAGAAAAATACAGGGACTAGAATTGATGACACTATTGAAATTCGAAAAGTGAAGTATGAAGTTGCTCAAAACGTTGTCTTGGCTCCATCAAATTTTCCAATTAAAAACAATCCAAGATTTGAAAGTTTTGTAAAAAGAAAATTAAATAATTACCCCATAACAATTGATGATTTTATCTTTATATCTATTGGTATTAGTAGAGAGATTACATTTAAAGTTATTAGTATGAGACCTCAAGGAATTTGTGTAATTAAACAAGATACAATACTCAATTTAAGCGATAAAATAACTGAAGAAGACGAAAGAGGACTTAACTACATAACCTATGAAGATGTTGGTGGACTGGATAAAGAAATTCAGCGTGTTAGGGAAATGGTTGAATTACCTTTAAGGCACCCCTCTTTATTCAAAAGACTAGGAATTGATCCTCCAAAAGGAGTTCTTCTAAGAGGACCACCTGGTTGTGGAAAAACCTTATTAGCCAGGGCTGTAGCTAATGAAAGTGAAGCACATTTCATTTCAATAAATGGTCCAGAAATAATGAGTAAATTTTATGGGGAATCTGAAAAAAAATTGAGAAAGTTATTTGTTGAAGCAGAAGAAAAGAGCCCCGCGATTATTTTTATAGATGAAATAGATGCAATAGCCCCAAAAAGAGAAACTGTTACAGGTGAAGTTGAACGTAGAGTTGTTGCACAATTATTAGCTTTAATGGATGGATTGCATGGAAGAGGTAAAGTTATTGTAATAGGAGCAACCAATAGACCAAATAGCTTGGATCCTGCATTACGTCGTCCTGGAAGGTTTGATCGCGAAATTGAAATAAAAGTTCCAAATGAAAAAGGTAGAAGAGAAATATTTCAAATTCATACCCGAAATATGCCTCTTGTTAAAAACGTTTCATTGAAAGAGTTCTCACAAATAACTCATGGGTTTGTAGGCGCAGACATATCTGCTGTTTGTCGAGAAGCGGCAATGTCGGCATTAAGGAGGTATTTACCTAAAATTGACTTAGAGTCAGAAATAATTGATCCAGAATTATTAGAACAAATAGAAGTTACAAAAGACGATTTTGAGGATGCATTAAAAGAAATATTACCTTCTGGAATAAGAGAAGTATTTGTAGAGGTTCCTAATGTAACGTGGGATCAAGTAGGAGGTTTAGATGATTTAAAGCAACAATTAATTGAGGCTGTAGAATGGCCGTTATCACATCCTACTATATTTAGTCGTATGGGAATAACACCCCCGAAAGGTATTTTACTTTATGGCCCTCCTGGTTGTGGTAAGACTTTATTGGCAAGAGCGGTAGCAACTGAAAGTAAAGCAAATTTTATATCAATAAAAGGTCCCGAACTATTATCTAAATGGGTAGGAGAATCAGAGAAAGCAATTCGAGAAATCTTTCGTAAAGCTAAAATGGCTTCTCCTTGTATTATTTTTTTTGATGAATTTGATTCAATAGCACCAAGTAGAGGAAGACATACATCAGATTCAGGTGTAACAGAAAAAGTGTTATCTCAATTTTTAACAGAATTAGATGGGCTAGAAGTAATGAAGGATATTGTAGTGATTGCGGCTACTAATCGTCCAGATATCTTAGATCCAGCATTAATTAGACCAGGAAGGATCGATAGGATATTGTTAGTTCCAACACCCGATAAAAAGGGAAGATATGAAATTCTAAGTATATTTACTAAAGAAATGCCTTTAACAAGTAATATAACGCTAGAAAACTTAAACAATATGATTGAGGGATTTTCTGGAGCAGATATTGAAACTTGGTGCCGTGAAGCTGCTATGATTGCCTTGAGAGAAAATATTAGAGCTCGTAAAGTATCATTGGAGCATTTTAAAGAAGCAAGAGAAATAGTGAATCCGACCCTTACACCCGATATAATTAAGTGGTATGAAAAATTTGGTGAAAAGTTAAAAAGTAGAAGAATTGAAGAATCTAAAGAAGAAAGATTGTTTGTGTAAAATTCATAAAATTAATTATTTGTGACAAATATTATATATAAAAACTCAATTTCTCAATATTAATAACTGGTGAAAAATTATCGAATCGCATCGTTGGAATCAGAAACCAATATTAAATTCTATAATCGATATTTTAATAAAGAACAAGGGAGAAATTTTGGATAAAAGGCTTGAAGAACTTCTTAAAAAGGAATTTCCATTTGCAAATTCCTTAATATTAGAAGAACTCTTTATGAAATTAGAAAGTATGAATATTATAAATGTATTTAGGGTTTCAAAGAATAAAAAAATGATAGTTCTTAATAAAAATAGTTCAGCTATAAGAGATGGCTTAATTACAGAGCTATTTTAATTCTTTATTTTGCCAATTTAAGCAAAATTGAGCTAAGGATATCTCTTCACTCTTTGATTTATACTTTCTCTCCCTTACATCGATGAATACGGGATAATTTACAGCATTACCCATCATTAACATTTCTCCCACTCCTAAACTAGAAACCATACCTGCATAATCTTTAGTAATTACTTCTGAACTATCCATCAGATGTTTTAAATCATATGGATTTTTAATATTTAAAACTAGCTTAGAATTGCATTGTGATAAAGCTGTTGTACTTAATTTCTTTGGCCTTTGGCTTATTAAACATAAACAAGCCATAAATTTCCTCCCTTCTCTCGCAATCATCTCAATAATGGGTTTTGAAATTGCTTTAGCATGGGCAGCTTCAGGACAAAATTGATGTGCTTCCTCTACAATTAGTAAGAAGGGAGGAATTTTATTTGTTCTTCGAAGATCAAAAAGTCGATTACAAATATAATCAACAATTATTTGCTTTTTTCTAATGCTAATTTCTTTTTGAAAATTAAAAATTGTTAATTGTTGTTTATCTACAATATTATTTATTATTGGATTTTCTTGAGGTCCGAATAGAGTTAAACGTTCTAATTCTGATAACCAGCCAATCAGAGCCTGTTTTGTACTTCGATTACCATCAGATTCATTTTCGATCAGCTTAATAATATCATTTAAAGTATAATTATTTTTCTTATTATTATCTTTTTTCAGTTTTTTTATATATTTTGAAAGTTCTCTTACTTGTACATGTGAAATTTGTTCTTGGTATTTCTTAAAGGAAAAAACTGATAATCTTGGAATCCCAATTTGAAAATATGAAATATCTTGAATCTTTATTTTACCTTTTAATTCAGAAATATCTTTTAAATAAGTATATTCTCCATGAACATCAAGTAGTATTATAGCTGGAGTACCATAGTCCTCTTTTCTAGAAAGTAGCTCTTCAATAAGGACTGATGTAAGATAACTCTTTCCTCCTCCTGAGATTGAAAGAATAGCAAAATGTTTATTTAGCAACCTATTCATATTAATTTTCGCTGTGGAATTAGTTACTTTTACTCGACCTAAATTTATCCCGAAGTCAATGTCAAAACCTAGAAATTTATAGAGAATATCTTCTTCAACAATATAAACACTCTTGCCAGGACTAGCAGGATAAGTCATGCGTTGAACTCTTTCGATTTCTTTTAAATTTTTATCGTTGAACTTTATTAGCCCTAAACATTTTACAATTGCAATAGCAAATTCAAAATCTTCGCTAGGAAAGAGTCCTTTTAAAATATTAGGATTATTGTTATTATTATAAGCTTTAATTGTTAATGCATCAGTAAAATATTCATTTAATAAGACGATTTCTTCGATAACACCAATTAAAAAACCCTCATTTGATTTTGTATGTACAAATAATCCCTTTTGAATGAACCTCTTGTCTTGCCTTTTATTTATAACAAAAGGGAACTTAGATACATTAGGTAATTGTAAATAATTAAAAACAGTTCCAACTTTAATGCCCATATTATTGAATTGGCGTTATTATATAAATTAAAATAATAATTTGAATTTATTTGAGCTCAAAATTATATAAAAAAAGTAAAAGAGCAAAAGATTTCTAATTTAATCAAAAAAAATTATTTTTTTTTGATTAACTAAAAAATCTTCGAGAATAACTATTTTTCCTTTTCTTTCTCCAATCCACCAAGTAATTTTAATATCAGATAATAACCATTACGCCAGAAGTATATAAGACCCAAAGCGATCCCTACAAGCATAAAGAGTCCAATTCCTATAAATAACACTATGGGACCCGTACTTCCTAATAGAGTGAGAATTATTGAAGGGTTTCCTGTGTCACTAGAAAATATATCCCAAAAAACTGCAAAAATCATTCCACCAATAATACCAATTAAACTGATTAATAAGCCCCACGCTGCAATTTTAACGTCTGTACGATTTCTATATTTTTCCTCAAGCTCCCTTTTCTTATAAATGAAATTTATTAATGATCGCGAAGTTTTCTTAAATAGTCCAAAAAAGAATATTAATAAAAAAAACAATCCTGCTAAAAGTCCACCTATTATAGCTATCTGATAACCCAAATTTAGCTCTAAAAATTGTGCCCATTTTCCAGTTGTACCAATAAAGAAATCCGCAACAGTCCAAACAACGCCTCCTAGTGAAACTATAGTAGCAATAACTATTATAATAAAAAAGATTAAAGCTATTATTTTCTGACTTTTTCTATATTCTGTGGTCAAACTTGAAGATTCATTTTCCATATCGTTCACTTAATACTTTTTTTACTCTGTGAGTAGTTTTAATTATAGAAAAAATAACATTTAAAATATATAAAATTGATTATTATGAAGTAATTTCTTTTCTTAGTCAAGATCTTTATTTTGTATTAGCGTATCAAATTTCTTGTATAAATTTTTGCTATTTATCAATTCATATATTTCATATGAAAAGTTATATATTTTTTCATAAATAGTATGTCGATCATTATTAGGAATCCATTTCTTATCAACTTTACATAAATTTTCAGCTGCTTTTGCAATATCTGGAAAAATTCCGGCTCCAGAAGCCGCTAATATCGCTGCTCCTAATGATGTTGACTCTTCAATAACATTCCTAACACATGTGATTCCTAATACATCAGCATATATCTGATTCCAAAAATCAGAGCGAGAACCTCCCCCTGCTAACATTAATTCTTTTGGTTCAATTCCTAATTCTTTAAAAACTTCAATATTTTTCCTTATTTCATAAGCCACACCTTCAAGTACTGCTCGATAAAGATCCTTCCGTTCATGCCCCAATGCTAAACCGAAAATAATTCCTTTTGCATGTGGATTCCAATGCGGTGCTCCAGATCCAACAAAATGAGGAATTAAAAGTAAACCATTTGCTCCAATGGAAGATTTTTGTGCTTCAGCAGTGATTAAATCATATGGATCTCGACCTTCTTGAATTGCTGTGCATTCTGCATGTCCAATTTGATCTCTAAACCACCTCAATACCGCACCACTAGTAAAAATACTTGCCTCTTGCACCCATTTACCTGGTACGGCATGACAACTACATAATACCCGCTTCATGGGATCAAACTTAGGTTCCGATAAATATGCTAAAATAAAACTTCCTGTCCCTGTTGTGCATTTAATTTCACCAGGAAAAACAACTCCTACACCTAAAGCTGCTGATTGTTGATCTCCTGCACCAGTTATAACCAAAGTTTTCTTATCAAACAAAGTTTCCTTTGATTCAATTTCTCCAACATCTACACCACTTTCTAATGCTTCTGGCATTTTATCTAAATCTATTTCCATTTCGGAAGCTAAATCATCAGAATATTGGAATTTATTAATATCAAACAACATAGTTCGTGAGGCATTTGAATAATCAGTACAGAATTTACCTGTTAATTTATGGATGATAAAATCTGCGACAAGCAAAAATTTGTGAGTTTTTTGATAAATCTCTGGTTTCTTATCTTTGAACCATAGTATTTTGGTTGCAGAGAAATAAGGGTCTATTGTTAAACCTGTAGTTTTATAAACCTTCTCTATTCCTATGTTCTTTTTAATATATTCTACTTGATCTATTGTCCTTCTATCCTGCCAAACTAATGCATTATAAAGAGGATTTCCCTCCTTGTCAACCGGTACAATTGTTTCTCTTTGATTTGTTACAGAAAGACTAACAATATCTGTTTTATCAATACCACTCCTTTTAATTGCGTTTTCTATGGTTATTTTAATAGAATCCCACCAAACATTTGCATCTTGCTCCACAAATGATGGAGAAGGGTAATAACTTTCCCATTCTTGATAATCACTTGCTATTATAGTTCCAGCTAAATCAAAAATAAACGTTCTACAGCCAGTTGTTCCTAAATCTAGCGCTGCAACAAACATAATTGAATTACATTCTATTAATATTAATTTAATTAATAAGATATATATCGAATTATCGAATAAAAATCATTATAGAGGATTTTAGTAGAAAAATCTGATTTACTTATTTTTTTTATATCCACACTTTGGGCAAACCAATTTTCCAAATCCTACACCATAATCCTTGATTTCTGTTAACATCCCGTTGCATATAGGACATTTTGCTTCAAATACAGGAAACCACTGGCCTTTAATATTAGGCATCTGCTTGAGCATATTATTAAATTTCAGTTTTTCTAAGTATTGTTTATTGATTTGGAGTAATTGCTGTTCTTCAGCTATCGATTTTCCTTTAGGTGCTAAAACCATTAAAAATTTCATTTTATTTGGATTATTTAATAAAGATAATATACGAATAATAGCTTCTTTTTTATATTGTTTAAATAATTTCCCTAATTCTGGAGGAGCTAGAGCCACTAATATTGCTTTTTCTTCTAACTTTTGCATTAGGAGCTGATACATTCTTCTATCATAATCCATTCCCCACACAAAATTCCAGGGCTCTATATTATAATCCTCAGCATTAGGACCAACAATCCTTTTTATACTTTCAACCCATGAATAGTGTTTGAATTTGTACAAGTTCGAGAGAATATCATCAAAAAATTCTGGTTCTATTACTGGAAATGTCTTAAATATATTTTTCAATGAATATAATTTTACTTCAGTTAAAGTTTTTAAATTTAGTGAATCCCAAGGTGTTAAAGTATAGATTTTAAAAAAATTACTCATATAATATCTAAAGGGTGTATCAATAAAAAATTGAGTTTATATTTTAAATTGATAATTTTTAAAAATTACATTCAATATAATAATTTGTATGAATAATACCTGGGATATTAAAGCTGATGCAGTACAAAAAGGAGATAAATTAAGAGATGTTTCTCCTTTACATAATAAAACTTATGTGGACGAAAATGGTTTCACCCACTATGTATTCAGTAAGTTGATGTTTAATAATCGTTGGTATAAAATACCTGACACTGATATAGAATTGTTTAAAAAATACCTAGATGGAGGATCAAGAGCATATCCTTCTGATGGGAAAATACCTTGTGATATTGTTGCAAGTGAAGCTAGGAAAGTTCTAAATCATATTATTGCATGTTCAGAGGATTCAACTAATCCATACTGTAATAATGCTAAAAAAGCATTAAAAGGAGGAAAGAAAGCAATGGTACGAGGTACTTTAAAATTATACTTAGGTAAATATACTACAAGAGATTGGAGAAGAAAACGCTTTACTGATGATATTGATTTTTGGTGCTTTCAAGTAGGTGTTTTAGATCATGCATTAAAAGAATGTGGTTGGGTTAAAAATAAAGAGACTGGTGAATATGAAAAACAAGTCCAATGGACTAATCCTGAGACCGGAGAAGTAAGATATGAAGCATTATGCGCTGCTAATAATTTAAATCAATTACTTGATTTTGGAGCGGGAAGTTACCTTGAAGGCACAGGGTTGAGAGAAATTTTTAATAAGAAATTAAAAAGAGGGCATGATGTTGATCTCAGTGATATTATGAATGTAGCTTTACATAATGATGGTCTAGAAGGTAATAATAAGGATGAGTGGGATGAAGCCTGGGAATCTTTTGAAGCTGCTACTAACACTAGAAACTCTAGAATTACTTCAAATCTGATAAGTCTCTGTCGATACTCATTGGGAACCGCAGATTATTTAGAAAGGGTTAGTAAAGCAATTAATAAATATCATGAGAAAATTCTTGACATAAATGAATATAATGACGAAGATCTAACAAAAATATGTAGTATGTCAATTTATTGGATAAAGTTTTTAGAAGAAAACGGTCCTGATAATACCAGAAATATGATACATAAATTTTTACTTGAGCAAAAAGATGAAAAGCAAATTCATGCAAAAAATCTAAGGAATTTTGTGGAAAAGGTATTGAAAATACTTAATTCTAAATATGAATATCTTAAGATTAAATTCGAAATTGAATCTTAATTTTTAACAAAATAAACTAAAAATGTTTATAAATTCTATTCTATAGAAATTTGTCTCTCGATTTCAGGTACTTCTTCAATGGCGGAGCTTTTTCCTCTTGCAAGCCGAGTTCTTGTAACATCATGAAGGAGCCAAAATCCTATCATTGCTATAAAACATATAATTCCAGAAAAATACCACACCCAATTAGGGCCAATATTATCATAAACTACGCCAGCAAGGAAAACTCCAAATAAATTTGGAATTGCCCAATGGAAACCATACACTGCCATATATCTTCCTCGTTTATCTTCAGAAGCAAATAATGCAGCTGTAGTCTGCCCAAGAGGCATTGCAATCATCTCACCAACCGTGAGAATTGCCATAGCGATGAAAAACAAGTATGGCTCAGATATGAAACCATACATCCCAAAACCAATCATATATAAAAAAGTTCCAATAGCTATCATTTTCATAGGGGCATACTTTGAAGTCTTTCTGCTTATCCAGAATTGAAAAATGACTACCATAAGTGCATTCATACTTAACAATAGAGCATAACCCTGCCCCGGAAATCCATAAACTTTCCATAAGAATACTGATAGTGTAGAATTCATTTGCATATATACCAATACCGTTAGAGCAGAAACCGAGAGAAATAATATATAGACCCAATCCTTTAATACTTCTTTATATCCAATCATAGATTTCATTACTGTTTCTTCTGGTTCTCCATCCTGCTTTTGAGGTTTTGTTTCTGGAATAACTTTAAATACAATAATAGCAGTAGAAAGGCTGCTTACAGCATCCGCGATAAATAACCACATATAGGATTGGTTAACTAATAATCCACCAAGTAAAGGACCAATTGTTGCTGAAAGATTAACTGCCACTCGAAGGATTCCAAATCCTTCTGCTTG
>JBHLPN010000294.1:0-4054 GCA_048939445.1 Promethearchaeota archaeon
TATCGAACTTTTAAAGATGAAGGTGAAACATTCGTTCCAAAATTTAAGAAGCTTTTGAGCGCAGGTGGCAGCCAATCTCCAGAAGAACTTGGTAAAATCGTAGGCTTGGATGTTAATAAACCAGATTTTTGGCAACTTGGAATGAAACAATATGAGGAATTTGTTGATGAGTTAGAAAAACTCACAAATTAACTACTTTTATTTTTTAATATAATAATTTACAAATTTGTTAAATTTTACTTAAACAAATCTACTGGTTAATAATTTTAAAGAAAGAGATTTTTAAGCTTAACAAGTAACCTTTAAAATTTTGATAATTTATTTTTAATATCTACAATCTATTCAAAATATAAATATACAACTAGTTGTGAAAAACATGAGTAAAACTAAGGAAATACCTGTTCCAGATAAAATTTCAGGTTTTACACAAGTTAGACTTGACGTAGATCTAACAGATGGAAAGATGAGTAAATCTAAATTATCTAGTGAATTCTGTCGCGATTGGATTGGAGGATATGGTTTTGGTGCTAAAATCCTGTGGGATGAATGTCCAGCGGGAGTCGATCCTTTAAGCCCAGAAAACGTACTTGTATATGCACAAGGTCCGTTTCCCGGAACAATACTACCTACAAGTTCTAAATATGGCATATTTGCGAAATCTCCATTAACTGGAATGTTTGGGATGGCAATATCTTCTGGTTCGGTTGGAGCCCAAGCTCGACGTGCTGGGATCAATATGATTGTTTTTAAAGGTAAAGCACCAGAGCCTGTTTACATGGTTGTTGATGATGATGATTACTATTTAGTACCATGTAAAGATACTATTTGGGGTAAAGGGTGTTGGGAAACCGAAGAAATTTTAAGGGAAGAGTTTCAAGACCATCGACTTGGAATACTTACTATAGGCCCAGGTGGAGAACGCATGGGACATATGGGATGTATCACTAATGATCGCAATAGACAAGCGGGAAGGTCAGGCATGGGTGCTGTTATGGGGTCAAAAAACCTTAAAGCTATATGCTTTAGAGGTACCAAAGGGATTAGTGTTGCCCATCCTGTCGAGTTCTTTAAATTAGCGAAAAAGTTAATAAAAGTCGCAAATGGTCCTGCTACAGCTAAATATCGAGATTTAGGTACACCCGCAGGCATAACAAGCTACAATAAACTTGGCATGATGCCTATTTTTAACCATCGGGAAGGTACATGGGATAAAATTGATGATGGAACCTTTACAGGGGATATACTCAATGAAGATTGGGTTGTTAAAAAGGTCGCTTGTTCTCAATGCTCAATAGGATGTGATCATATCACAAAAATACCTAAAGATCATCCTAACTGGCCTAATCTCTATTCAAGTATTGACCAAGAATTATGTTATAGTTTCGGAACCGCTTGTGGGAATTATGATTGGCCATCGGTGTTTAAATGTGTATCCTTAACTGATGATCTTGGTATTGATGCAATAAGTGGAGGTGTAACTGCTGCTATGGCTTGCGAATGCTTCGAAGAAGGTATTATTACTAAAGAGGACCTAGGATATGAACTTCCTTTTGGTTCTACAGTTAATCTCGTAAGATTTACCGAAGAAATGATTCTTGGAAAAGGATTTGCAGGAAAGATCTTTGGAGATGGGACACGAGAGGCTGGAAAACGATTAGAAGAAATGGGTAGAAAAAATGCAAGCTATTACGCTATGCATATTAAGGGCATGGAAATGCCTGCTTTTGATATACATGGAATGAGTTCATTTGCAGTAGGGATGAGTGTTTCTATTCGTGGTGCATGTCACTTAAGAAATGGAGCTTACGGATTGGATGCCAAAGGTAAATTCGACAGATTTGGATATGATAAACCAGTTGAAAGAGGAAAAGCAATTAAAGATTTAGAGGATATTTATGCTATTATTGATTCATATATAGTTTGCAAATTTACTCGAGGAATATATGAAAATGATGCTGAAATGGCAAAAGTCTTTGAACTTGTGACAGGAATTCCTGTAACTGACAAGTTTATCCAACATAGAGGAGATGCAATCGTCAACCTTTCGAAGTGCTTTAACATTCGAGAAGGATGGACAAGAGATGATGATAAACCTCCAGAAAGATTCTTCAAACAACCACATACGAGAGGACCTGCTAAAGGTGTCGTATTGAAGGAAGATGGATATCAGAAACTATTAAGTGGTTATTATGAAGCTCGTGGTTGGGATACAAAGACAGGAATTCCAACTGATGAAACATTAAAGTCTCTTGGATTAGATTTTGTAATTGGTAAATTAAAACCTGCTGGGGGTAAGAAATAAATGTCGAAAGTAGGGACTAAGAAAAGAGGTGGAGTAGTTCACCAATTTATTATAGTTGACCCAAATTTATGTACTGGTTGTGAGACATGTGAGTCTGTTTGTTCCTTCGTCCATGATGGTGAATTTAATCCAATAAACACGAGGATTCACAGAGTACGGATTGAACCCATTCTAAATGTTGCACTAGCATGTCAAAAATGTGATGATGCTCCATGTGTTCGTAGCTGTCCAGAAAAAGCTTTAGAGCAAGATAAAGAGACAGGATCAATTATCGTAGATGATGATAAATGTAATGGATGCGCTTTTTGTATCAGAGCATGTGATTTTGGAGTTCTAAGTTTACATATTCAATCCCAAAAAGCTCTGATTTGTGATCTTTGTGATACAATGAAAGAAGATTACATAAATCCCGAACGAGGAGAAAAATATCCTGCTTGTATTGATGTCTGTCCAAAAGAAGCCATATCATTGAAGGATGTAGAACAAATCGGTGAAGAGAAGCGGATTGATGCTGTCAAGCGCCTTTTTGGTGAAATTTTGAAAGAAACTGAAGCTTAAATCAAAATTTTTATTATTTATATTTTTTTTCTTCATCTCTCTATAAAAAAATAGTTATATTTGGGAGTAAATCGTCCCTTTATTAGTATATAAAATATTAAGACTATTTTATTAAAAATTGTGAAGTGTTAAATATTTATCGACTTAAATGATAATTATGTACTCACTAAGAAAAGCCACTCTTAATGATATAGATAAATTAATAGAATATCGTGTTAAATTTTTAAAAGAAATTCAAACATTTCCACCCGATATGGAATTTGAAATATTCCGAAAAACTTTAAAGGATTTCTTTTTAAGTAAAATGAAATCCAATGAATTTGTTGCTTGGTTCGCAGAATCTGATAATGAGATCATCGCTACAAGCGGTTTATCTTTTCTACAAAAACCTCCTCATTTTATCAATTTAACTGGGAAATTTGCCTATATTATGAATATGTATACTAAACCTGAATGGCGTAGAAAAGGGATTGGTTCAGCATTACTAAAGAAATTATTTGAAGAAATAAAGAAAAAGGGGATAAAATTAGTAGTTCTTCATTCAACTTCATATGGAAGACCTTTATATGAGAAATATGGTTTTAGAGAAAAAGATGGTGATAAAGAAATGATATTAGAATTATAAATGATATTAAGATAGATCATTTGTTTTTAGTTTTTAATGTTCTTAGGACTATTTATTTCTACTTAGCTATTTCAAGCAATCCATTATCAATACGTTTTAACTTATACTCCTCTTCTTCTATATACTCTATGATATTTACTTTAGTTAGAATAAAAGTATAAATAGAAGATTTGCTTAATTACTCTTTAGTCCTTTAATATAAAAAACGAGTGAATTACTATAAAAAAAACATATATGTACTTAATAACATTATTTTTAATTTTATGTTTAATATTTATTTTCCAAGTCAATTATGGTATCGGGAATAACAAAAATAATGAAGAAAATATAAATAATTTAACTACAAGTAATTCTCTTATTTGTGAATGGTATCGTATATGGAATGGAGGATTCAATAGTGAAAGTTTCGGAACGGGAGTAGCGGTAGATTCGTTAGGTAATGTATATCTCGCTGGAGGGAGAAATATGATCGACGTGGAAGATGATCATATGGTTTTAGTGAAGTATGATGAGAATGGTATAGAGCAGTGGAACCGCTTTTGGGGTGGAGATGCTAACGATTATTGCAC
>JBHLPN010000295.1:0-4048 GCA_048939445.1 Promethearchaeota archaeon
TTCATGAATTTTCAAAAATCGGACTCAATTAATTTTAATTATAATTTTGATTTAAAATATAATATAATTTAGAAACTAAATTTATAAGATGATTTAATGAGCCCAAAATTTTGTCCGTTTTGCGGAAATCCTACTAAATCAACTGATAAGTTCTGTATCATATGTGGAAAGCCTTTACTCACTGATTTACCAAAACCAGAAAGTAAGAGTGAAATTAAAAAACCTACAAGAGAAGAAGAAATAAAGTTTGATTATAAAGTAGAAGAAAAAAATGCAATTGAAGAAGGAAAGAAGAAAGATATTGGAGAAATAGAATTGAACGAAATCGGGAAAAAAAAAGGTATAAAATTTAAAGAAAAAAGAGAACCTAAGCCACTTCCTGAAGATGTAAAAGAACAGATGGTTCACTATATTGAATATAACGATATCCAACTTAATAAAAAACTTCTTGCAGAAAAATTAACTGAAATTTCTAAATCCACGAAAGATGAGAAGTATGAATATGATTATGAATTTAAAAAGGAAGTGAATATTAAAGTAGAAGCTGTTAAAACTTTAATAAGTGAATTGAAACAAAAGGAAAGTGTTATTAAACAAAATTTAGAAGAACCTTTTATTGTACAGAGGATTAAGAATGATATTGACACAAAAATATATCAACTCGAAAACCTCTCAAAGGAACATAAATTACATAAAGTTGATAAAGAAACTTTTGAAAAACTCAAAGAAAAATATAAACAAGAAAAAAAAACATTAGAAGACGAAAGAGAAGACTTAATAGAAGGGATGAAATTATGGATTCAAGATTTAAAAATAGAGAAGGCGGAATTATCGGGAGAGCGAAAACTCAACAAAGGCAGATTTCATGCAAAAGAGATAACAGAAGATGAATTTAAGGAGAAAGATAAAGAATTTGACTTAAAATTAAAAAAAATCAAAACAAAAATTGATACATTAGAAGATTTAACGAAGTAGATTTTTTAGTAAAACTAATATTATTAAGAAATATTTAAATATTCGATAACTATGAGAAATAAATTAATCGCAATTATAATTTTACTTATAGGATTATCACTTTTAGCAATTGGACTTATTTTAGGACAACATCTGATATTAAATTCTGTTTATGAACAAATGACAATGATTCCTTAATATTCCCATTTTCCTTTTTTCGTAGCTATTGAATTATCTAAGAATCCTTTTTTCTGAAATATCTTTTCTTGTGATTTTCTATATTTATTGGATTGATTATAGTGTTTTTTGCATAAATATATTTTATGTTGTGAATTTTTTGTATATGTTAAACCTGCTTTTTCAATATAATTTTTCCAAGAATTTTCTGAAAGTGAACGAATCGCAATTTCACTACAATCTAGTATGGAGCATTTTCTACTTTTGGTTGATCTGGTCAAATCTTTTTTATCTTTGATCTCCTTTGGAAGTTTCACTGTAAAACACTTGCTAAAAACTTTATTAGAATAGAATATTATGTTTTTTAAGTAAATTATATCTTAAAATTTTTACCTAAAAAACAAATGCATACAGCAAACTTGATTTTTAATAGAGATTTAATAGAGAATGCTTTATATCCGTGTGATTCCCCATTACGAATCTCTATAAAAGATGATTTCTTTACAAGTTCAGCTGTGCTTTTTACAATCATTCCCTACGAAGATAAACCATATGAACTAGTTTTGATTCATCGCTCAGATAAGGGTATAAGACATCGAGGGGAAATGTCATTTCCGGGAGGAAAACTAGAGCCTCAACATGATAAGTCTCTAAGAGATACAGCATTAAGAGAAACAGAAGAAGAGATAGGTGTACCCCGTCAAAATATTAGAATTCTGGGATGTATGGACGATTTCCCTACTATGACACGCTATATTATCACTCCATTTTTAGGAATTATTGATAAAAGCCAAGTTTTAGTAAGAGACAAGAGAGAAGTTCAAAGAATCTTAAAAATACCAATTGATTTTTTCACAAATAAGATCAATTTTAGAGAACAAACCGTTGATATTGAAGATAAAAAGTTTCCTATCTTTTATTTTAATTATATTGATGGCAAAAATGGTCAGAAATACACAGTATGGGGTGCTACTGCATTCTTAATTGTCACATTCATTGAAAAAATATATGGATTTACTATGTCAGAATTAGGAATAAAGCGCTTTAAACTTGAAAAAATTAAGCAATTAAAAGAATATATTAAATATAGAAACCAAATTACGAGTAAATTTTAGCCCATTATTCTCTAATTTTTCTTAATTTGGAATTATAATCAGGACAATTTTTGCACTCTGGGATTTTGCATAAAAATTGTATTTTTGGTAGTTCACATGATAAAAAAAAGGGACACTCAACTAAATCTAAATCAAATACTGACTCAATATCATTACTCATTTATTTTCACAGTTTTTTTAATTTTCTTTTTAAATAGATAACAGTTAGATATTTATAAAGAAAAAAACAGTTAAAATTTAGTAATTCGCTATGTAAATTACTTTTATTTAAAAGAAATTGTTTTATTAGGATTTATAATATCATTGTAATACTATTATTCGTAAAATTCTGAAAACTTACCTTCTTGAAAAGTAGTAATAATAAAGTTCAATTAACATTCTGTATTTTAAGAACTTATCATAAGAAAAAATAGAGTCTATAGCATGAAGTATAGAAAAATGGGATCCCTAGATTGGAAAGTCTCTGTCTTAGGATTTGGTGCGATGCGGTTGCCTATGATTGATCAAACAACTACCAATGAAGAAGAAGCCATTAAAATGATTCGTTTTGCTATTGATAATGGAGTAAATTATGTCGATACAGCATACCCTTACCATAATGGGGAAAGCGAAGTAATAGTGGGAAAAGCGCTCCAAGATGGTTATCGTGAGAAAGTTCATCTAACAACAAAATTACCAATATGGTTAGTTAAGAAAAAGGAGGATTTTGACATCTTTCTCAAAGAACAGATTGAGAGATTACAAACTAAACCCGATATTTATCTCTTTCATGGTTTAAACAAGAATCGCTTAGAAAAAATCAAAAAATTATATTTAATTGAAAAAATGGAAGAAGCAAAAAAGAATGGACTATTTAGATATATAGGCTTTTCCTTTCATGATAATTTTGAAGTATTTAAAGAAATTCTCGATTATTACAATTGGGATTGTTGCCAAATTCAATACAATTATCTTGATGTTGATTATCAAGCAGGTACTAAAGGAGTTAAATATGTTGGTAGTAAGGCTATTGCTCTAATTATTATGGAGCCAATAAGGGGTGGTAAGTTAGCGATACCAGAAAATAAGTTAGATACAAAACCTGAAATAAAAATGGTTCTGGATAAATCGAATGCTAAAAGAACTATGGCTGATTGGGCTTTGCAGTTCGTATGGAACCATCCTGAAGTATCAGTTGTGTTAAGTGGAATGAGTAGTATGCGACAAGTCAAAGAAAATATCGAATCGGCAAACAATTCAGCAAGTAATAGTTTGACTGAAGATGAACTCCAAACCATTGATGAATTACGTAATGCTTATGATAAATATGATCTTGTACCCTGTACTAGTTGTAGATATTGCGTGCCCTGTCCAAATGGAGTTTCTATTCCATGGGTATTTAGACTTCTAAATGAATTAGGTTACTGGGGTGAAGAACGTAAAGAACGAATTTCATTTTTCTATAATAGGATGGCAAAAACAACAGAAGATTTAGAAAAAGGATTATCTGAAGGAGATGAAGTTGATGGTGCGGCCATTCTATGCATTCAATGTGGGGAATGCCTTGATAAGTGTCCTCAACAAATAGATATTCCTGATATTATGGAAAAAGCTAATGCAATATTTGAAGAAGGTAAAAAAGTTTCAGATTTTTTTTAGTACATCATTATCTATAACCAAAAACTTCTTTTAAAAAGGTAAATATTGTGAATTAGAAATATTTATTGTGTATGGCCCTTGACGGTCGGAGTGGTCTCTGACGCTGGGCTTCAAACCCAGTTATCCTGCGGAGGGATAGGGGTTCGATTCCCCTCGAGGGCCGC
>JBHLPN010000055.1:0-12959 GCA_048939445.1 Promethearchaeota archaeon
CCAGATTTAGAATTTATTTTTTATTTATCTTTAATATATTTTTTATACTTTAATTTTTATTTAATTTTTTCTAATTATTAAAAGAAAATTTAGTTTTATTTGAAATCGATTTTATGACGATAAATTAAATATCATTTTTAATTAACTAAATTAAAAAAATCGATTTAAGAAATAAATAAATGGAATGGTTAAAAAATGGAAGATCAGCTTTTGAGGCATATAAGAAATGTTCCCAATTGGCCAAAACCAGGAATTCAATTTAAAGACATCACAACTTTATGTAAAGTTCACGGGCCGTTTAAAGAATCTTGTGATAGAATTATTAATACCTATAAAGACAAAGGTATAACAAAAGTAGCTGCCATCGAAGCTCGTGGATATGTATGGGGCGGAGTTATAGCTTATCAATTAGGAGCAGGCTTTGTCCTAATGAGAAAACCCGGTAAATTACCATACAAAACTCTAAGTGAAACGTACGAACTTGAATATGGGACTGATAGTATTGAGATGCATATCGATGCAATCGAAGAAGGAGATAAAGTCTTGGTTTTTGATGATTTACTGGCAACTGGAGGTACTGCTAAAGCTGCATGTAATTTGGTGGAAAAAGCTGGTGGTGAAGTAATAGGAGTAGCTTTTGTAATTGAATTAACAGGAAATTTAAATGGTAGAGATAAATTAGTGGGTTATGACGTTCTTTCTTTGGTAGAAATTCCAGTTGAAGAATGAATTTAATCTAATTTGATTTTGTTATAGAGATTTTAAATAAATTTATTTTTTTTATATACCTTCTAATTCTGGTGGAATATAGTTAAATGAGTTAAAAAATCGTTTCCTTACTTTTTCAATATTAAATTTTTGTGTTTGAGCTCCACTTGTTTCAACTACAAACGAACCAATTATCGCTCCTAATCGGCATGAATCTAAGAGCGTCATATTTAATGTTAATCCTGTTAAGATACCAGCACGGTATCCATCACCAGCACCAGTTGTGTCCACAACTTTTTCAGGCGTAGCAATCGGGATGTCGATTTTAAAGATTTTATCATTCTTATCTTTATACATCAAAATAGATCCTTCAGATCCTCGAGTTATTATGATTGCTCTAACATGCTCGAGAATCTTCTTCTCAGTTAATTCAGATTTTTCTTTTATTTGTTTTATCTCATGGTTATTACCAATTAATATTTCTGATTTCTTGATTATCTCTATTAAACTATCTTTCTGAAAAAGTGGTGTCACTTGACCAGGATCGAATATGGAGGGTATTTTTAAATTACTTAATTGAAGAGCAAAATTTTTCATGGCTTCAACACTTTGAGTTGAATTTATTGCATAAATAAATTCTTCTGGATTTGAGATTTTTGTTTTCAAATTGATATCCTTACACTTATCTAAAGCACCACCATGAAAAATGATCATTTGATTAGATTTAATGTCGTTGACTATATAACAGGCAGCAGTGAAAAGATCCTCATACACATCAACTAATAAATCTACATTTTTAAATTGATTTATATGATCCTTATATCCTAATCTCTCGAAATCGTTTCCTACTGATCCTAATAAAGAAACTTTAGCAATATTCAAAAGTCCTAGATTATAAGCTATATTACCGGCTGTTCCTCCAAAAAATTGATGGCGACTGCTTGCTGTTACAGTGCTTTGATATTCTTCCTTATCATGATTGATAGATACAGCATTCACAAAACTTTTTTTAAAACCCATAATATAATCAAAAGCCAATGATCCAAGAACAAGAACTTTGTTTTTAAACATATCAAATTAAGTTTGATTTTGAAATATATTTTACACAAATCAGTATTATGTTAAAACTTTATAGAATTTGGTGGTATCAAGTAATTTTTTTGAAAAATAATTTATAAAATTTTAAATTTTATAATTAAACCCTCTAAATTTTGCATTATATAAGAGAGGAGAAAAACATTGGTAAAAATAGGAATTATTGGAGGATCGGGATTGGATAATCCGGATATTTTGAAGGATGTTAAGGATATTGAGGTTGATACACCATATGGAAAACCTAGTTCTCCTTTAAAATTAGGAAAAATTCATGATGTTGATGTGGTTCTTATTGCCAGACATGGAAGAGAACATACAATACCACCAACGCAAGTAAATTTTAGAGCTAACATACAAGCGTTAAGCAATCAAGGGTGTTCCCATATACTCGCAACCACTGCTTGTGGGAGCTTGAGAGAGAAGATAGATAGAGGAGATCTAGTTATTCTTGACCAATTTATAGATTTCACCAAACTCAGAAAAATTTCTTTTTTTGAAGAGTTTGCTCCAGGAGATATGAAGCATACACCGATGGCAGATCCTTATTCAGAAGAGTTAAGAAAAATTCTTATTGAAACTGCTAAGGAACTTAACCTTAAATTTCATGAAAGAGGAACTGTTGTTACCATTGAAGGTCCAAGATTCTCCACAAGAGCAGAATCAAATATGTTTCGGATATGGGGTGCGGATGTAATAAACATGAGTATAGCTCCTGAGACAATTTTGGCAAATGAATTAGGTATCCCTTATGCTGCTGTTGCTATGTCTACAGATTATGATTGCTGGAAAGAAGATGAGGTTCCTGTTACCTGGGAAGAAATATTAGAAATCTTTAGTAAAAATGTTGATAATGTTATTGCTTTATTGTCTAATACCATTAAGAAAATGAAATAATTTTTCTATGTCTTTCTTGCTTCTTTTTTTTTTAATTTTTTGATCTAAGGATATAAAGTACAAAACTATTTGATTATTTTTTTCTTTGCAATAGAAATTTTAAAAAAATTGATATTCTTTTAATCGTTTTTTAGATTAATAATTTTTTTTAATTTAAATTTGAGTAAAGTCTTTTTAATATGGTCAAAATCTCCTTTTTAGGAAGTTGTAGAGAAATCGGTCGCTCTGGAATTTTGGTTGAGTCAAAGAGTGGATCAAAATGTATTTTAGATTATGGTATTGGCTTCAATAGTAAAAATCGATTACCACTCGAGACAGATTTAGCGAATTTAAAAGCAGTTGCTTTAACCCACAGCCATATTGATCATTCGGGAGCTTTACCCTTTATTTATAAAACATGCCAAGTTCCCTTCTTTACTAACTCAATTTCACTAGAGATCACTGAACTTTTAATAAGAGATATGATCAAAATTTCAAACTTTCCATATCCATTTGGTTTTAGAGATTTGGATGTTTTAAAAAAAAATTCTTATTTTC
This sequence comes from Promethearchaeota archaeon, assembly GCA_048939445.1. Classification (GTDB taxonomy): domain Archaea; phylum Asgardarchaeota; class Lokiarchaeia; order Sigyniarchaeales; family SOKP01; genus Loki-b32. Next base: position 3,235 of record JBHLPN010000055.1, read on the forward strand.
TTGAGAATGGAAATCGTATTAAGATCGAGGATAATTTTTTTATAACTTTTTTAGATGCCGGGCATATACCTGGAAGCGTTTCAATTTTACTAGAAGTTGATAATAAGCGTATATTTTATTCTGGAGATATCAATACTCAAAAAACCAATTTAATTAATCCCGCTAACTATATGGATGTACCTCAATTAGATGCATTAATAATTGAATCAACATATGCCTTAAAAGAACATCCACCTAGAGATTTACTTGAAACAAAATTTGTTGAGAAAATTATTAAAATCACTGAAAATGGCGGAAAAGTTTTGATCCCTGCATTTGGTGTTGCTCGTTCACAAGAAGCCTTATTGATCTTGGAAAAATATAATTATAATGGCAATATCTTTATAGATGGATTAGCGAGAAAGGTTTCTAGCATTTATTTAGAATATCCTGGTTTTATTAAAGATATGAGAGCTTTCAGAAGAATATTAAAAAAAACTAAGTTCATTTTAAAGAAAATAGACAGAGAACGTGTGAAAAAATTAAATGGAGTAATCATATCCCCCTCTGGGATGCTTAAAGGAGGCGCAGCAATAGATTATATAAATGCAATCTTAAATGATCAGACATCAGCAATTTATTTAGTAGGATACCAAGTGGAAGGGAGTCCTGGAAGGGGTTTATTAGATAACGGTGTATTTGAATTTAACGATTCACGAGAGAAAAAAGATGTGTTTAAGAAATTACAGATTGAAGCGAAATGTGATTATGATTATTTTGATTTTTCTAGTCATGCTGATAGTATACACCTTTATGAATACATAGAGAACCTAGAATTTAGAGATAAAAACCAAAATCATATATTTTGTGTCCATGGTGATAATAAAGCAACTACTACTTTAGCGGGTGAATTAGTGAAAAAAGGGTACAATTCAGTTGCTCCAGAAATTGGAGAAATTTATAAAATATAGATGTATAACTTGATATTTTTTTTATTTTCCAAATAATTGCTTTCGAATAGTTATATTACAATTATCTAGAAACATTTCTAACTTGTCTATAGGAATTTTCGTACCTGCAGCTGGGGGATGACCCCCTCCTAATGCATCTAATTTCGATAGTTCGCATGCTTCTCTAATTGCTTGTGAAAGATTTATACCTTTATTTACAATTACTTCATGTGCTCGCCCAGAAATTTTATACATATTCTCACCTTCTCTTTTTGCTAGACCAAAAATAGGTTTTGATTTATCAAATCCTTCAATACTTTCAAAAACTAACATAGATGCAATTGTTCCCACCATAGTTTCTGGAATGACATCTTCTGCGAAAAAATATTGAATATATTCCTTCTGCTGAATTTTGTTATTATCCTGAAGCCATGTGAGACTCTTTAATAATGTTTTTTTATAATTTAATAGAATCTCATGTGATTTTTGATAAGAGTTTTTTCTATCTCCCATTGCTATTGCGATCCCCAATGAAGCACTATTTAACCGTCCACATGCATTTAGGAGGTTAGAAAACTCCGTTGCATCATATAATTCTGATCCTACTACTTCATTTTTTAACAAATATCTATTTATAATTAATTTCTCTATAATTTTACTCGGTTCAATATCAAGTTTTATAGAGCCATATTCAATTATAGCAGAAGTAATTTTTTGTTTTTCGTCATTGCTAAGTTCATTTAGTGTTTTTATATCACCTTTTGAATTTTCCATTAATATCCCTAAAGTTTTTAAAAATATTAGAGATCTATTGACATCACCTGTTAATCCAGGGAGATAAATTTCCTTAGAATAGGCAATTGCTTCATTTAAAGGCTTTATTGAAGAAAAATTTAAATCACTTTTTATTTCAATAAAACCAAATTCCTTTGCATCTTCTAAAATTAATGAATTCATACCAAAAAATGATTTATTTGGACCTTGATTTTGAATATCACCTATAGCTCCAATTATAGCTATACTTGATAAGTCAACATTATTTTCATTTAAAGATTTAGCAAAAAAATAACTTATTCCCGCTCCAGATATCTCTAAACTTCCATCAAATCCAAAAAAATAGGGATTTATGTGCCATTGATAAGTTCTATTATGGATATCTTTCAATAATTCAGTTTCTTCATTGGTGGAGATATTCTGTGGAAGATGATGATCCAATATTATAAAAGAGTTAAAATTTTTTTTTATTATCAATTCATTTTGAAGTTCAAGGTACTGACCACTTCCAAAATCAGTAAAGATTAGAAAATTATTAAAATCCTCTATCTCTTTCGAGATTTTAGCTATTGACTCCTTTTCTAATTGTTTTAAAACAGTGATCTGAAATGGAATTCTTTTTCGAAATAATGCTTTGCCTAGAATTGCTCCTGCGCTTAATCCATCAGCATCTAAATGTGTATATATATGAATAGATGATTTGTTCTCTTGTATAAAGTTAAGTAGGTTATTCTTTAAAATCTTTATACCTTCAGAGAATTTTTGGAATTTATTTTTCATGTAAACCATTTTTTTAAGAAGTAGCAAAATTAATAATTTATTATATTAGAATATCAAATTAATAATAAATACTCAATTAAAAAAAGTAAATTTACTAAGGTGAAAATAAATGCATCATGTAAAAATAAATGAACTGGCTAAACAAATTGTCGAAGATCTCATAGAGAATAAAGAAATCTATAAAACAGAGGTTTACACATTAGAAAATGGAGCAACTATACTTGATATGACGAATGCATCATGGAGTGGAGGAAAATTAGTCGGTGAAATTTGTATGGGGGGTTTAGGGAATATTGACTTTTCTTATTATAATTTAGATGGACATTTCATCCCAAGTGTTAACGTATATACTTCAGAACCAATAATATCATGTATAGCGTCTCAATTAGCAGGATGGAATGTCAAATTGAAAAAAGAAATAGAAAAAGATGGCCAAATAAAGAAAAAAGTTATGTTTCAATCATTAGGTTCTGGACCTGCTCGGTCCAAAAGTAAAGTAGAAAAAATATTTGAAGAATTGAACTATACTGATGATTCAAATTGTGCCGTAATTGTTTTTGAAACTCCTAAATTGCCAAATGAAGAGGTTATGGATATTATAGCTAATAAATGTGGTGTTGACACAAGTGATACTTATGCGATATGTGCACCAACTTCCTGTTTGGCAGGATCTATCCAAGTAGCTGCTAGAATTGTAGAAACAGGGATTCATAAATTACATGAAATTAAATTTCCATTAAATCTAATACGTGATGGTTTTGGTACTGCTACAATTGCTCCTATAGCAAAAGATGACCTTGGTGCTATGGGTCGTACAAATGATTCTATAAGTGCTGCTGGTCTAACATACTATACTATTAATGTTGAAAAAGAAAGAGAAGGGGAATTATTTGAACTTCTTAAAAAGGCACCAGCAAATACATCGCCTAGTTATGGAAAACCCTTTTTAGAAACGTTTAAGGCAGCAAACTATAATTTTTATGACATTGATCCAGGATTATTTGCTCCAGCAAAATATACAATAACAAATACAAAAACAGGGAACACCATTACTGTTGGAAAAGTAAATAATGAATTATTGAAACAATCTTATGGATTAAACTAAAAATATAAAACTCTCTTATTCTTTTTTTTAAAATTCAAGATTTTTTATTAATAAAAAGAAAAAAAGAAAGATCACATATTTGTTAATTCTTCTTCATACTTAAGAATCTCATCATCAGAGATATCTCGGTCAAATTTTATCTTTTTCTTAATACCTAAATATACACAAGCAAGCTTAGCAGCTGCTGCTACTTCTGCTTTTTTAAGAGTAATTGAATATTCATCTTGTTGGGTTTGATCCTCTTGATAAAGGTTTTCTTGAAATGTTCTATTCTGTAATCTTATAACCCGTTCATTTTTCATTTTATATAATAATGAAGCCATTTTATTGGCTACTTTAAAAGGTAATTGATTTTTAACTACTAAACGTATTATATTATTCACATCAAAATAATTTAAAGTCTCAAATTTAGCGCGAAGGAAACTTTTAAGATTTTCAGAATTTTTCTGACATTCTATTTCCATCCAATCATGAATAGCAAGCTTTCTTCTGAAGAACACTAATTCCCAATCAATATTTAGTTCTTTTAATAACTCAAACAACGTATTATCATTGGATTTTCTCGATTCAATAATTATATAAAGCTGAAGTCCATAGTATTTATGTTCTTGTTGTAGAAAAAATCCTCTCTGTTGCATAGAAGCAAGGATTAGAACTTTTATAGAATAAATATTTTCTGAAACATTCTTCTTACTACAGTTTAAATATAAGACATTGCCCTCTTCGCTAATATATTCACTATCTAAGAAACCTAAAATACCCTCCTTATTTTCCTTAATGAATTCCAATAATCCGGTAAGAGTCGGTTTTACATCGAATTTAATTAAATCATTTTCTCCAATTGTTACAAAATCATGGTAATTGCTTCCAACAGCTAATTTAATTGAATTTAGTTTAAGTTCTTTATCCTTACCAAAAACTTTCTGAAAAGCTTCATTTATGGGAAAGATTTCTTCTTCCAAAATTTTTAAATCAGCAATAGAACTTTCATAAGGTTCTGGATCATTTAGCATTTTATTCAATACTGGTGCTTCTGAAGCATCGACTTCGATTTCATAGGATTTTGCTAAATCTTTTCGAATAATGCAAAATGATCTTTTCTTTTTATTATAGATCGAAAGTGATGTATGATCATCCAGTACTGCTCGAAATTTTTCTATGAATTTACTTTCTGTATTATCTGATCCGATCCTTCTTCTTCGAATTTTTAATCAACTAAATGTTTTGAAAACTAATTTTATTCTATTAATTAATGTATACAATTTTTATCTTAAATTCTTATCTAAAATGTAATATAGGATCTATGTTATTAAATAAAAAATAAAACACCTTAAAAAGAAAGTAATTTTTCAAAAACAATGTTTAAATGGATCTTTAACACTCAAAAAAAGCTAAATTAATATTACAATTCATCTTCCAAGAGGTAATTTTCATTTTTTTTCACATATACAATTGTAGAACCGAAATTATTACGGATGGTGTATTTGTCTCCTTGGATATCTAATATCTCTATAGAATAAGACAATCTTCTTTGCTTCATTATATCTTCAATAATTTTTTTTTCCTCTTTTATGTCCATGATTTTGAGTCATTAAGCACTGTAAAAAAATTTTATTGTTTTAAATTCACTCAAGAAAAGAAATTTAGAAATTCTAATTCAAAACTATTTTTTTTTAGGTAAAAATTAAAAACTGATGAAATAATTAACGATAAACCATAACGAGAAAAATTTAGAAAAATCTTTTCAATTATTTAATCAAAAAATTAGAAAAATTAAAAAAAAAGTAAAATAAAAAAGCGATGCTTAAAAATAATAGACAATAAATCTACGAAAAAAGAATGTGGGTTCTATTTTTTATCCAATTTTTAATCTGGAAAATAATTTTATAACGGTGTAAAATCTATGAGAAAAAAACCTTTCTATAATAATTTTTATAGGATTTTAATCTTTAAATTCATAAGATTGGACATAATTATCTTTATAGTTAATATCCTTAATTTTATGCTTAATTGTATTTATTAAAAAATTGAATTTTTTTTATTAAATATGACATATTTTTATATATTAAAAAACATGTTTATATAAAAAACATGTTTTTTGAACTAATAAAATTGCCTTAAATCTCCATTCTTTGATATTTGATAAAAGATGGTTAAACAGAAACTAGATATTGGATTTTTCACATCAATGTATTCACAAGTTAATGGTACCGCCATTGCTTGTAGAAATCTTGCTGAAGGCATTGCAAAATATACAGGACATAACATCCATGTATTCGCACCAGGGATAGAATACCCTAAAACCAAACCTAAGAACCTATACCTATACAACTATTTTGGCGCGAAAATTGCTCCTAAAACTGGTTTTGTTTTAAGTTTTCCCATACATAGATACTTTTTCTGTTCCCATGATTTTCTAGATGTGGCTCATATTCACACACATGCATCATTTGGTTCAATGGCTATTAATTGGGCAAAATATTTAGGTATTCCAATGATAGGAACTCATAATTCTCCCCTTAGCTTTTATACAGCACAATATATTCCAATTTTGGGAAATTTGTTGTCAAGGATGGATTGGGTTTGGCGTTATGAAAGGCATGTACTAGACAAATACGATCTCGTCTCAGTTCCAACAAAATCGAAGAAAGATTTGCTTAGAAATCAAAGATTTAAAGAACCTATTATCTGCTTAACTAATGGTATCTCAGATTTGTATTTTACAGATGTAAAAGAAAATGGAATACGAGATAAATATAATTTGGATAGTAAAAAGATTCTTTTATATGCTTCAAGGTTATCCCCTGAAAAACATCAATTAAGTATTATTAAATCATTTAAAAAAATCCAAAAAGAAGTCCCAGACTCACACTTAGTTCTTGTTGGGAGTGATGGACCATCTAGTTCACATGTTAAGAAATTAATTAATAAAAGGTATTATAAAGATATTGTTTCCTATTTGGGTCGAGTACCTTTTTCAGATTTGTTAAAATTGTATAATACTGCTGATTTAGCATGCCTTTGGTCATGGATTGAAGCTGAAGGCTTAGTATTGATTGAAGCAATGGCACAGGGGACACCTTGTGTAGGGGCAAATGCAACAGGAATATCAAATGTAATTAGACACGGCAAAACTGGGTATCTAGCCAATGATCTTGAAGATTTTAAGGATAAAGTAGTGAAATTATTTAAGGATGATGCTTTACGAGCAGAAATGGGAATGCATTCTAAAATGGTTGCTCAAAACTATAAAATTAGTAAAGTAGCTAAAACATGGGTAAAACTTTATAAATTTATTATAAATGAGCTTTATCCATTGCGTTATTACAAAAAAGAAAGAAAACAACGAGTTGAAATGGTTAAAGAGTTTGTGCACAAATTACCTATTGTCTCCTTTTAATGTTACTTTAAAAATTATGGTATGCTCTAACTCGATTTAATTTTGTTTTACATATGTTACATAAATCAAATGATTTTTGATCAATTTCTTTAACTTCACTAGAAAATCGCATAACACATAAATTGTTAAAACAATGGTCTGGACCTAATATAATGTGACCAATTTCATGCACAACTTCCTTAATAATGCGCTTTTCGAAAATATTATTATTGATTGGTCTATTATAGAATTGTTCCTTAAACTTCAATGATGAAACAACACAACACCGATGTTTTAAATGCGTTTCCCCAAATAAAAACAATATATTATCATTACTACTAGAATATAAAGGAAAATCAGTAATTGCGATTATCATTCCAAGGTTTTTCTCCATCCGTTTATTGATTAAAATTTGATAGAATTTATTCGTCGGATGTATCTTAATTCTATCTGAAGATTTTTTCATTTCTTTATATTCTTTTTTAATACCTTTAGAAATTAATTCATAAGTAAAATTATAGTTGCCTAAATTTTTAATAGAAAAAAAAAAAGAATCAAATACTTGATTTAAGTGATTTTTAATTTTTTCAAATAGAGTTTTATCAAATTCCCCAAAAAATTGAACTCCTATATGACATGGTAATATAAGTTCTTTTGGTGCTTGATCAATCAATTCAAATTCGTTGGTATAAGAAATTCCTATTTTTGTAATTAAATTTTTTAATTTATTTTTATACCTGCGAATTTTTTGCTCATATTTTTGAAATTTTGGCATTATCAGAGTTTAAAAAGTTACCTTCTATAATAATTTTCTTTCTTAACATAAGAAATTGCGGGTATTGGTTTATTTTCATTATTAATAGGTATTTAAGTCATAATTAATATGATCATTTAGAGTAATTAATTATTCAACATAAATTGCATAAAAATATGACAGATTTGAAGGAGAATTTAGAGGAAACTAAGTTAAATAGAGACGAGATACCAAATTCTTTAAGCAAAGAAGAGGTAGATAAAGAACTAATTAAAAAAGATTTTATTCCTCACTTTTTTCCGACTTATAGAATAAAAAGAAAGTTATACCCTATGCCGATACTGCTTGTAGTAGCTATCTCAGCGATCCTAGCCTATTTAACATATATAGAAGCAGGAGTTCAGATAGATGGGGGTTACGTTTCAGAAAGTGAATTAGGGGCATTAGGGGGAATTTTAAATGGATTGATTTATACTGCTTTAGCAGGAATATTTGCCTTTATCATAATTTTTATAATTAAGAAAAAAGGTATAGGAGTTTTAATGTATATTTTTGGCTTTAGTTTTGGTTTAATTGGGTTTTTCCAAACTTATTTTTTTGGATATATAATAATATATCTGCTATTTTTAAATCTGCCACACTTATTCTATTTGTTCTATTTGTTTCATTATGAATTAATTTTCCTGTCAGCTGCATTTACAGTTCTTATGCTTTATCAATATTTTACTTCAAAATCGATAAAAACAAAAAACTTTATAGTCTTATATATAGGGTTGTTAATTGGAGCATCTATGGGTGTTTTAATGCCTCTTTGGACAACTTTAGCCATCTTAATTGGAATTTCATGTTGGGATATTTTCGCTGTGTTATATAAACATGGACCAATCAAACAATTGATTGATATCGCATCAAATTCAGAGGAAGAAGAAGTCTTATCAGAACAGGAATTACAAGAAAAGATTAAAACTGGAGAATACGAATATGAGACCTCAAAATTAGAGATTGGAATAGGTGATCTTGCTTTTTATAGTATGCTTACTTCTAGTGCCCTTGTACAAACCAGTAATCTAATAGTTATGATTTTAACTGCATTTGCTATAATTATAGGAACCGGAATTACCATTTCAGGATTAAAACGCAATAAAATTTTGCCTGGTTTGCCAATATCAATTTTTCTTGGCATTGGTACAATGCTACTTTCATGGTTTTTAATCTCAATTTTTTTTATTTAGTCTAATTCGTGATTTTTTTAAGAAAATAACCTTTATTTTTATACTTTGATTTAATTTATTAATATCAAAAGTGAAGATTAAAGAGATAATTGATATGCGTGATATAAATACAATTGCAGTTATAGGTGCCGGAACAATCGGTCATGAAATAGCCCAAGTTGCTTTAATGGGAGGATTTAAATCTGTTGTTTTAAATGATGTAAAACTTAAAATACTTGAAAAAGCTGTAAATAAAATTGAAAATGGTTTAAAAAAATTAGAAGTTAAAAAAAAGCTAAAAGAAGGGTATACAGCTTCGATCCTTATGAAGAATCTAAGAACTGAAATTGATTTAAAAAAAACTGTATCTCATGCGGATTTTGTTTTTGAAGCAATTCCAGAAATAATGAAACTTAAACAAGATCTTTTTTTGAAATTAGGTAAATTTGCACCAGAATATACTATTTTAGCAACAAATACGTCAACAATGAGTATTACAGAAATTGCAACTTTCTCTGGTAGATCGGATAGGGTTATTGGATGTCATTTTTTTACACCTATTGTTGTACTCCGATTGATTGAAATTATTAAAGGGAAGGAGACATCCGAAAAAACGGTCGAGATAACTAAAAAGGTTTGTCAACAATTACCTGCACTTAGAGGAAAGAGATTTTTACCGGTTATTGAAAGGGAAAGTCCTGGATTTATTGTAAATAGGTTAACTATAGCAAGTGGCCTCTATTTAAATTGGCTTCTTGATTATGCATATCAGAATGGAATACCATTGGAAGAA
>JBHLPN010000056.1:0-12948 GCA_048939445.1 Promethearchaeota archaeon
CCTTGATTTATGCAAAAATCAGTTAAATGTGACCCTAAAAAACCATTTACTCCAGAAATAAGTATTTTTTCTATATCGAACACCAAATAATTCGGTTAAAGAAATTTATAATAATAATCCTTTATCTTTTAAAGCCTTTAATATAATTTGTTTACTTTCCTCCACTGTTTGTTTATCTGTTTCAACAATAATATCAGGGTTCTCTGGTTCTTCAAAAGGATGATCAATACCAGTAAAGTTTTTTATTTCACCTGTTTTCGCCTTTGCATACATTCCTTTAACATCTCGTTTTTCACATTCTTCAAGAGAACACTTAACATAAACAAGAATGTATTCACCGATCTCTTTTCTGGAATATGCTCTAATTTTATTATATGGTGATACAAAAGAAGCTAAAACAGCAACACCATTACGAGTTAATAATTTTGCTACAAAGGTAACTCTTTGAATGTTCATATTTCTATCTTCTTCAGTAAAGCCTAAATCTCTCGTTAAACTTTTCCTTACAATGTCACCATCAAGTCTCTCTACTTTCATACCTCTTTTTCTTAGATCTTCAGCTACAGCATTTGCAAGTACTGTCTTTCCAGAGCATGGGAGCCCTGTAAACCATAATGTAAATCCTTTATGTTCCATTGCTTTTTTAACCTCTATTAATATTCTATAATTTTCCCTTCCATATCAGAAGGAACTTCTAATCCCAAAATATTAAGAGAAGTAGGTGCTATATCAAGAATGCTTTTTACTCCTAAATCCTTGCCAATATTCTTTTTTGGATCATAGATAATATAAACACCATACCAATCATGAACAGCATCATCAGGTCCTGTATCATTCTCATCTAAATACATCGATTCATATCCAACTGTTCCAGCTGATCTCCAATTCAAGTCATCAAAATATACCATTAAATCCGGGGCATCTCCTCGAACAATTTCGAATAATTCTTCTGGTTTATATACCTTAGTATTCATTGAATTCCCACTGATATCTTTAATACTCTTTAATTTATTTGCTATTTCGTCTCGTATTTTCTCATAATCCTCTGTTTTTATGATCCCATTAGGCTCTCTCCCTTCTACATTCATAAATATCCGGGCATAATATCCACCCCAACCCCAAGCATAAGTATTATCCCAATCTATATCTGCTTGTCCAATTCTTGTTCTTGGTTTAGATTTAGTCTTGAATTTTAATAATCCTAGCTCTTCGAGTGCCATATTTACACAGATTAAACCTTTCATTGCTTTAGCACCGTGATCTGATACAATCATTACGATTGTATCGTCATCTAATAAAGTTAGGAGATCTCCTATTTGTTTATCTAAATAAATATAATATTTTTTCATTTCACCTTCGAATAAATTACCAGGCTCATACTTATGATGTTTTCTATCGTAATATTTCCAAAACGCATGGTGAAATCTATCTAAACCGATTATAACAAAATTGAAATAATGCCATTTCTTATTTTTCATTAGAAATTTTATAGTTTTGAAATGGATCTCTGTCATTTCATAGATTTCTTTTAATAAATCCTCTTTGTTGTCAAGTCTAAAATTAACATCAAAAATATAATTACCTACATTTTTAATAATTTCTTCTTTTAATTCCGGTGGATAAGTGAATTCCGATGTATTATCAGGAGTAATGAAACCAGAAACTAGGCATCCATTAATTTTTTGAACTGGATATGTTGGAGTTATTCCTAAGACACAAGATTTTAATCCTTTATCTCCAATTATATCCCAAACTTTTGGTTCTTTTATATTATAAGAAGTTGCTATCCAAAAATCATCATATGATTTTTCTTTTCTGTGTCTAAAACCATATAATCCTAGAGTACCTGCTTTTTTCCCTGTTGACATTACCATCCAAGCTGGTATTGTAATTGGAGGATTACATGTTTTAAGTTTTCCGTAAACTCCTAAATCCATCAATCTTTTAATATTAGGACAGTTATTTTTAAAATCTTCAAAGAGAGTTCTTGGCGTAGCACAGTCCAAACCGATTATCATTAATTTTTTTTTGACTTTAACCATAATAAATATACTTAAGTTTATAATAAGGATACTTAAATTTTAAAAAATAATTATGTAACAAATGGATTTTTATATCTTAGAATTACTTTAGTAACTTCTGGACGCATATACTCAGTGCTAGGTGGTTTACCCGCCTCTAATGCAGCCCTAATCTCTTTTCCTGAAAAGAAATTCTGGACTTCAGGAGGATGTGGGCAAATCTTATCATTAATAATAGCATTACATTTTTTACACTTCGAAAAAGATCTAAACTTTATTGGCTCAATACCCAAATCAGGAAACATATCAAAGATACGATGAGCATCATAAGGTCCATAAAAATTTCCAACTCCTGCATGATCTCGCCCAATTATAATATGGTCACAACCATAATTTTTTCTAGCTATAGCATGGAAAATAGCTTCTTTAGGTCCAGCATATCTCATTTCTGTTTCAAATGTGCTTAATACTACTCTATCTTTAGGGTAATATTCTTTTATGAGTGCTTTATATGCCTCAATTATTACTTCATCTAAAAAATCACCCTTTTTCTTCTTTCCAATAACAGGATTGATAAAAAGACCATCAACATAAGTTAATCCTGCTTTTTGAACATATTCATGTCCTAAGTGAGGGGGATTTCTTGTTTGAAATGCTACTACTTTATCCCACTTTTTTTCTTTAAAAAGAACTCTTGTTTCTATAGGTTTAAGATCCAATTCTGGAAATGATGCTTTTGGTTCATTAATTAAAAATATTTCTCCACCAACTAATTTTTCTTTCATATTGAATACAGAAGCGACACCCGGATGATTTTGATCCAGTGTACCATATACTTTTTTAGCTAATTTTTTTTTATCATAACTGTATATATCTTCAACATCCATTATGGCAAGTGGATTTTGTATTGAATCAGTTAATAAAACTCTATCATCAATATTAAAGGATTTTGCTTTATCTGCACTTACGTCTAATACGATTGGAAATGGCCATGCTATATTATTTTCCAAATACATATTTTCAAGAACATATTGATAATCATTTCGATTCATAAATCCTTCTAATGGACTGAATACTCCAAATGCAATATTCTTAAGAACTTTAAATGTCGGAGAATTGATTTGGATTTCTTCGAACTCATTAATTTGCTGTAATATCCTCTGTTTCTCAATTTTTGGTAATTCCTTATTAATTAAACTACCTCCATGCGGTTCTATCATATTTATTCTCTTAGATTATTTATTATACTATTCATTAAATATATATTGCATTTCAATCAATATACCCTAAATCTCTTAATCGCTGTTTAACTTTTTCTTCTTCTTCTTTGGTAAATGCTTCCCTTGATCTCTCATCTTCTTCGATAGAAGATAATACTTGTCTAAGCACATAAGTTACATAACTAGAAACAGAAGGGAAACCAGTCCCTTTCATTCTTTCTTTTACTTTTTCTATAAGAGGCTTTGGAATGGATACAGTTGAATACTCTACTTTATGCTCGTCTTCAGACATTTTAGTTTTTCATCTTTTTCCAATTTTATTATATTTAATTATAAATAATTATAAACCATTAAAAACTTTATCTTTTTTAACATTTTTTAATAAAATCACTTTATTTTCCAGAAGATTTCTTCTATAAAACCTAAAAAATTTCATTAAAAATTAATATATCTTATTGATATTCCACAACATTCTGGAATAGGCTAATAAACATACTCGTTAGAACAACAGTATATTTTTTTCGAAATTAATTAATTCGTTATAAATATATATATATTGAAGTTTTTATCACATACTCAATATCTTATCATTTCATTCATTTTTCTCAGTTATTAAAAAAAATGGAAGAAAAAAGAATATTAATGTTTTATAATTTTAAAATAAAAAATGATGTATCCTAATATAATAATTATTATAATAGATGCTTTGAGAGCAAGAAATATTGGTTGTTATGGATATGATAAACCAATTACACCAAATATAGATAAATTAGCTAAAGATAGTTTAATCTTTGATAATGCGTTTTCAACCATAAATACGACAGATCCTTCATTAACAACAATTTTAACTGGTAGGTATCCTAGTAGTCATGGAATTACGGCTCATGGAGTTAAACTAAAAGAAGATTATATTAAATACTTAAGAAGATCGAAACCAAAATTTATTCAAGAGATTCTTAATGAACGAAATTACAAAACAGTTGCAATAGATTGGCTGAGCCGATGGCATAAAATTGGATTTAATGAGTATTTGCCAGAGGATATAAAAAAATCCTTGATAAAACGTTTTTTAAAGAAAATATTCAATATTTCTCCCTCATTTTTGAAAGAATTTTTGCAGAAAACTGCCATAAAAAAAGGAATTATTAAGACTTATTCTACTGAAAATTTCAAGATTTCAAAGTATCTAACAGACCAAGAATACACTAATATTGCTATTAACAAAATTAGAGAGTTTAAAAAAAATATTACACCTTTTTTCATTTTTTTACATTATTGGAGTGTCCATATGCCATATGATCCTCCCACTAATTATTTAGAAGAATTACAGAATTTGAAATATATGGAAACACCCTCAATGAACCAAATTTTGAATGAGATTAATGGAGTATGGAAAAATGCACTTGAAAAGTTTACAATGGATATTGAATCATCAAAAGAAATGTTAGCTAGATATGATGCTTGTATCAAGTTTGTGGACAATGAAATTGGCAGAATTCTAACTACTTTAAAAGATGAGAATATCTTTGATAACACCATAATTTTGGTAACTTCTGATCACGGTGAGAGTCTCTTGGAACATGGAATATATTTTGATCATCATGGTCTTTATGACGAAACAATTATTGTGCCCTTAATTGTTAAATTTCCAAAAATAGCCCATAAACGTATAGCTCCATTTATTCAGCATATTGATATTGTCCCTAGTATTCTAGATTATCTAAATTTTTCTTGTAATGAAAATTTTGATGGAAAATCCTTTATCCCTCTAATTGAAAGCGGTAAAAAATTGAGAGATTATATTTATATCGAAGAATATAATACAGCCAAAAAAAAAGCTATACGAACAAAAACCAATAAATATATTTATTCTAATTCTGAAGAAAGTGCAATATGTAATTATTGTGGAAAAATTCATGGTGGTATAGAAGAACTCTATGATTTAAAAACCGATCCAGGAGAAAACTTTAACTTAATAAAGGAAAAACCTCAAATTGCTAAGGAATTTAAAACTCTATTAAAAATAAAAATATCTCAAATATTAGAACAAAGCAAAATTAACCAAACAATAATGGATCTCAAGAATAAAAATAGATTATAAATTCTTTTGAGTAAAAACTACTTTAATAAAGAAAATATAATTATTTTATTCCTGATAAATAAAAAAGAACTAATAAAAAAATTAATTACCACTAAAAGAAGATCTTTATCATCATCAAGGTATGCGATTAGATACATATGATTGATTTTAATAAAATTTTAAAGCATGTTAATGCTAAATTAAAGTATTTGAATCAGAAATATCTAATAAAACTTGAAAGAAATTACTTTTTAAAATATAATTTTCTTTATAGAAACTACTTGAGATTAGTTAAAGGCTTCAAATTCTCCCCAAAGATTCCACCTAAATTTTCAAGGATAAATACAACTCTAAAATCAAAAGAAGAGATCAATTTAGCACTTAAAACAATTGAGAAATCAAGATTAAATCCTCATAATACTGTTATTGAAAAAAATTGGGATTCATTAATTGCTTTAAATATATTACTTAGAAACTCAGATAATAAAGCAGCTATTTTAGATGCGGGAGGTGAAATTGATTCATTAATATTAAGTTGGTTGTATCAATTTGGATATAACAATTTGAAATGTCTAAATTTAGTATTTAAGAAAAAGGAAAAGAGAGGTGATATTGAATTTATTCCTGGAGATTTAACAAAAACTCCTTTTTCTGATAATTTCTTTGATGCTGTATTATGTTTAAGTGTGATTGAACATGGTGTAGATGAGGATAAATTTTTTGAAGAAATGAATAGAATTTTAAAAAAGGGAGGTTTATTAATTACTTCAACCGATTATTGGGAAACAAAATTAGAGATAATAAAGAAGATCGCTTACAATCATCCAGTTTACGTTTATGATAAAAATTCTGTTAAAAGGTTATTAGATAAAGCTTATAGTAAAGGTTTTAAACTATTTGGTTCCGAAATTGATCTGAATTGTAAAGATAAAGTAGTACATTGGAAAAGAATCGGTTTAAAGTTCACATTTTTAATTTTTTGTCTACAAAAAGAATAAAGTAGTGCTATTGTTCAAATAATCACTGAAATTCATAAATAACTAAATTATATATCAAAATTTATGATTGATTTTATCTTTAAGATAATATCTTAATTGATAAATCAATTTTAATAGAAAATAGTTAAATAATTAATCATTCTCATAAAATTCGAATATCTTTATAACAAAAATTAAATTATTAAATCTCATAAATTCAATTTACTATTAATTTTTTAAGGTTTTGGTTGCTTTAATGAAAAAATCAGTATCAATAATAATCTTAAATTACAATGGAAATCAAGACACCATAGATTGTTTGAAATCATTAAAAAATCAAACTTTCAAAAATTTTGAAATTTTGCTTGTGGATAATGGTTCAAATACTAACTCATTTTTAGAATTGAAAAGAGAACTTAAACAATTTAAGGAGGATTTAGAAATAATCCTAATTAGAATTAACTTAAACGTTTTTTTTACAGGTGGGAACAATAAAGCCTTAAAAATCGCTAGTGGAGAATATATCTGTTTATTAAATAATGATACTATAGTATCACCGGATTTTATTGAAAGGATGGTAGATTTCTTAGAGAAAAATTCTGATGCAGGGATGATTTCTCCAAAGATTAAAGTATATAAGAATAAAAATTATCTGTGGTATGCAGGAGCATATTTAAACTTAAAAAAAGCGACTATTTCTGGACTTCGAGGAATATGGGAATTTGATCCACAAAATCAGAAATACAATGAAATTATTTTGACTGATTATGCTGCAGGGACAGCGCTTTTTCTAAAAAAAGAGGTTGTGGATAAGATTGGATTACTAGACGAAATATTTTTTATGTATTTTGAGGAAACAGATTGGAATTTAAGAGCAAAAAAGGAAGGGTATAAGGTATATTATGTGCCAACAACAATTGTCTATCATAAGGTATCTCCCATTAATAATAAAAAAGCATCAAGATTAAAGCATCTCTTTTTTAATAGGAATGCCCAAATTCTTGTTTGGAAGCATGCTAAATTTATAGAATTATTAATTTTCTATTTAAACTATAGTATTAGGAATTTAAAACTAATTTTTAAAACATTTATAAATAAAGAGTTATATTATGTTTACTTACAATTTTATTCTTTATTACAAGGTTTTAGAATAGGTATTAAAAGAAGGAGTAATCGAAGTTGCCATAAAATTATAGTAAAGGATTATCATTTCTTTAAACACATAGAAAAAAGAAAAGAATTATTTTAATAAAAACATCAATATTAATATGGTGTTTATCAACAGATTTAATGATTATTGCTCACCTCCTTTTCATATGTTGATAAATTCTCGAGAACCTTTACCATTAAAGGTTTTAAATTAGGATAATTTTTCAAGAAAATAGCTTCAATCAAAATTTGTAAATATTTCTAACATGAAGTAGGAACTTAGAAGATTTTTAAATATTAAAATTTAATTTAATTACCTAATTTTCCTTACTCTTACGCTAATGTTAATATAGAAGGTAAAAGTTTAATTTCATTTTTTAATTGATTAATTTAAATTAAACTAACATTATAATTCATTTGGAAAAATGAAATGAATGATTCTGTAAATAAGAGACCACTAACCACATTAGATCACCAATATAAGCTTCTTGCAAAAAATACATTATTTTCTATTTTTCAGAGCTATGGATCGTACATTTTCACAATCATAACTTCTTTTCTCATCGCAAGAATGATTTCAAGAGAAGAGTGGGCTTTTTTAATTTTAGCAACATCTATAATAGGAATATTTTCGTTAATCATAAATTTTTTACCACCAGGATTAATTTTTTCTTTGAATTTCTATATTCCAAGGTATAGGGCAAAAAATAAACTATTAAAACTAAGGAACTTTGTTTTAAAGGCTTTTTATATGAGGATGATAATAACAACTGTAATCTTCTTAATAACAATAACCATTTTTAGTTTCTTTGAAAGCGTTTATAATGTTTTTCTAAACAATCATGTCGTTGTACTTTACATTTTATCACCAATTATCATTATTAGCAGTTTGGACACATTCTTTACTGCATTTTTAATAGGGTTTAATTTATTTAGAATTAATTTTATCTTCTTTATTATAAAATCTGTAACTCAAATTTTACCTCTATTTGTTTTTTTCTTTCTTTTCAGAGCTATAAATATTGAGATCATTGCTCTAATTAATTTAGTTTCATTAATAATTCCAATTATTCTTGAATTTTTAATTTTTATTTCAAAAATTCCAAAAATAAAATCCAAAGACGAAAATGGATTGAATTTTAAAAAAATTACTAAAAAAGTTATAGGATATGGAAGTTTTCTAAGAATCGAAAGCACATTATCTGGTATTTGGGGTGAAGTTCAAACCCAAGCAATTGGAATATTTGAAAGTACAAAATGGGTTACTGGTAATAATATCTCAAGAAATTATACCAATTCCTCTACAATGTTTTTAAACTCTCTTAATAATCCTCTGATTTATTCTTTATCTAGCCTTGATTATAAAGAAAAATATGATAAGATTATAAAGATGTTTAAGACAATCTTTAATTATTCGTTATTTACATTTCTATTTATAACGGGGATACTATTTTTTGTTTCAGATTTCTTCTTGAGTTTTGTTTATAGTGAAATTTATGTCGAATTCTCTTCATTACTCAAATTAATGCTGGTTTCAAAGACTATTAGCATTTATCCTATTCTTTTTGGAATCTTATTAAGGACAACAAATAGAATAAAAATAATGGCAATAATAACTGCTATTTTTTTTCCGCTCCATATATCATTCGTTTTTATAGGACTTCTAAATTTTGGAATATACGGTATATATTTCGCATCAATAATTATTAATACAGTACTGTTGATTGGTGAATTTATATTAACTACAAAATTATTGAAATTTAAATTAAATATAAATAAAATAATCCTCCAATATACTTCCTTCTTAATTGCAATATTTTTAACAATTTTATTGGGAAATTTAATATTTAAGGATTTAAGTTATCAATTTTGGCTGAATACTAATTTACTTATTTTTGAACATCTAAATTTACTAGATTTATTAACTTTTGTAGTTGTTTTCTTTCTACTAAATAGAACATTTAAAATATTTACTAAAAGTGATATAGAATATATTGAAAAACTCTTTACAAAGGATAAAATCTCCCATAAATACATAAACAAGTTATTAAGATTTCTTAAAAAATTTTTAAGATAAAAAATCCAAATAGGAATAGGTTTTATTAAATATAGAAGATTTTTTGTTTAGAATAAGTAATAAGTAAAATTAATGAATTTAAAAAATAATGAGTAATATTAAAGGTAACATTTATTGTCCACTCTGTAGGAAAGTTATATCTGGTTTTAATATATGGGTTAAAACTGATGTTGGAGATATATTAAGATGCAATAATTGCAGTTTAGGATTTTTAAATCCAAACCTAAAAGATACTAGTGATCTTGAGAAAATAAGGCTTTCAGCTTATAATTTAAGAACATATTACAAACTATTAATTCGGAAACAAAATGAACTTAGCTTACGATATAAAAAACAATTGAAAGAGATAAGTAGAATTGTAAAAGAAAAAGGGAAATTGATTGATATTGGGTGTAGTATTGGGATGTTTTTAAGTACAGCTGCATCTTTTGGTTTTGAACCATATGGATATGATAAAAATGATATCAATTTAAGGAAAGCTGAAAAATTCTTTGCGATTAATATCTTGTCTGATAATTTTTTAGAGATTAAAAAATATAAGAATTTATTTGATGTTGCAACAATGTGGGATGTTCTTGAACATTTGAAAGATCCAGTAGAATATCTCTCAAAACTGATATCTATTGTAAAGCCAGGTGGTTTATTAGTCGTTCAATGTCCAAATATGGAAAGTTATGAATTTTTAAAATTTGGAAACAAGTGGAATTGGTTGACCCCTGGAGATCATCTTCAATTTTTTACTCCAATAACATTAATAAAAGTAGTAGCCGCAGCTGGTTTCATTCCAATAAAAGTTAAAATTTGGTTGGATCCATTAACATTTTCAAATACTATGTTATCTGTACGTAATAGAGATCCATCACTTCTTTTCAATAGATTTCTAACTAAAATCTTAACAAAATTTAATAGTTTTTTTAAAAAACTTGAAATAAATATCCCTTTTGAGAAGATTAGAGTATTATACGGTTGGCTACTTCAATTGTTACACCATGGAGGACATCGTCATAGTTTAATTAAATTATTTGCTATAAAACCAAATAAAAACTAGTTAAATTTGAAATTATATCATTTTAAAACAATGAAAGAAAAAAATCTTAGAAATTTCAAATTGATAGAAATTTTTTAAAATTCTTTTTAAGTATTGGAGCAACTTTTGTATTTCTAACAGTTAAAAAATATGTTTTTCTAATAATATTTCTAATACATTGTTTTAATTTTAAGATTTTTAATTGATATTTATTTTTATCATAGTTAACAATTTTAAATACCCACTTAACTAAGGTTTTTAGAGAATGTTCATAAGTATAGTAGGGTGGGGGTTTTGATGTAAGCCAAAAGCTATCTTCAATAAAACCATGTGCTTTAGCGTATTTGTGTAATTCTGTTCCTGGAAAAATCATTGTTTTCGAAACTCCAATTTGTGTTGGTTTGATAATTTTCAATAAAATAATTGTTTTATTAATAGTTTCATCTGTTTCTCCGGGATTACCAACCATCAATAAAGGGTACGCGTGTAATTTATTTTTTTTTAAAATGGAAAAAGCCTTAATAACTGATTCAGGACTGATTTTCTTGTTTATTGTTTTCAAAATTTTCTTGGAGCCAGATTCAACACCAATTGCAACAAAAAGACAACCCGCTTTTTTTAACCATTTTACTAAATCATCTGTAATGCTATCTGCTCTTGTAGTGCAGTCAAAATATATTTTTAAATTTCGGTTAACAATTTCTCTACAAATCTCTATACTTCTTTTAGGAATTATTGTAAACGCATCATCTGCAAAATTAAAATACCTAAAATTAAATTCCTTGTAATAAAATTCAATTTCATCCACTATATTTTTTGGAGATCTAAAACGCCACTTCTTTCCCCAAAATAATGTTGATGAACAAAATTGACAATTGAAAGGACATCCTCTTGAAGTTACAATAGAAATTATCTTTTCATTTTTACACATCGGGAATTTTTTAACTTTTTGAGGGCGTATTTGTTGTATTGAGGGATATTTTGTAAAAATCTCAATTTGTTCTTCATTAAACGGAAATGGAAGTGAATCTAAATCTACAATAAAATCATTTTCTTCTTGAGAATTTATTATTATTTTTCCATTTACTTTGTAGGCAATACCCCTTACTGATTCTCTAGAGATTTTCCCTTCAATTGCACGAATTAAATTTAATAATTTCCTTTCACCTTCTCCAAGTACAATATAATCAATTTCAAAATGTTCAAGTAACTGTTCATACATATAAGTTGCATGATGACCCCCAAAAATTACAATTGTATTCTTTTTAATCCTACGGATAAGAGATAATAATTTGAAGGCATTAAAACGCCCTTCAGTTAAACATGTTATTCCAATGATATCTGCATTTTCTTCTCTTATCACGTTTTCAATATAATCCCAACTATCAAACAGGAAATCATAAATTTTACAATTATAATTATGCTTTTTAAGATATGAATATAGATAACTTAAACCTGTACCTGGACAAGAACTAAGCAATACCGGTTTCCCATACTGCGATTGATCTACAAAAGGAGGGTTTAATAATAATATTTTCAAAATTTTTTTCCCGAAATTGTTATTTGGGATTTTTCTTTAATACAAACAATCAAATAAATTATTCAAAATTTTTTAAATTTTCTTTTACCTTAATAATGCTTAAGAGATTTATTGATCAAAATCTAAAATAAATATAAAAATCTAAATCAAATGAAATAGCTTCTGCATTTTACATAATAATAAATAATTATTTATGTTTTGATTAACCTAATCTAAAAAAATGAGTGCTATAGAATTTTATTGTATCATATGCCAAAATAACCGTAATTTCTACAAGTATTTGGAAAAAGAAGGAACCGTATATATTAAATGTCTAGAATGTGGGCTAATTCTCAAGAAAACAGAAATAATAGCAAATCAGATAGAAAACAAATATGATGATAAAAAATATTTTAAGGGGTATTTGAGCAATTATAAGGAATTTATTAAGATTTTTAATCAAATGCTTAATCTGATTGAAAAGTATAAAAATCCCGGAAAAATTTTAGATATTGGATGTGGATTAGGACTTTTTTTGTATTTAGCAAAAAAAAGAGGTTGGGAAGTAAGTGGAATTGAGATATCGAAATTTGCTTCAAATTTTGCAAAAAACAAATTGAAACTAAATGTAATAAATTCTGATAATCTCGATATTTTTCAAGATAATTTCTTTGATGTAATAGTAGTTAATCATGTTTTGGAACATATAAAAAATCCTTTATTAATATTAAGGCAAATTGAAAAGAAATTGAATATTAATGGAATTCTCTTTATTGGCGTTCCTAATATTAATGGTTTATTTCCTAGATTTCAAAAAGAAAATTGGCCTTCTCTTCAACCTTCAACTCATTTTTATCAATTTACTCCCAAGACATTGA
>JBHLPN010000296.1:0-4033 GCA_048939445.1 Promethearchaeota archaeon
TTAAATTCCTTCTTACCAGAAGAGAAAATTATCCTTAAAGAAATTTGAAAATGAAACGTTAAGTTAATCTAATTTTTGATGAATAATTGTTATATTATTAAAAAAGTAAATAATTTGTGGTGAAATTAATTAAAACTGAAAGTAATAGTAAATCTGAAATTTCTATTAGTAGTCAAATAAAAAAATTTGCTATAAATAGCCTTTACGGATTTAATACGATTATATTAATAGGTATGGGTAGACGTTTGGGTATTTTTAATTACTTATATGAAAAAGCCAAATCATTATCTAGTTCTGGTAAAAATATCGAATTGACTTTTACGCCTTTTGAAATCTCTGAAAACTTAAATTTAGATTCTAAATATTTAGATGGTTGGATTCATTTAGCACTTGAATGTGATATACTTGAAATCGCAAATTCTGAAAGCAAACTTTTGAAAACAGCACCTTACGTATATGAGTTACTTATTGACCGAAATAATGAGTTTTATATCGGGGGAACACTCGGCGCATTCTATTATATTGCACCAACTCAAGATATTTTTATTAAAAATTTCAAAACCGGTAATATATGGAGCATATTGGATTTACCTGGGGAATTCATGAGAGACTTGCAAGAACGGGGTGCGAGATTCGGAGCTTTAGTAGAAAAACTATTTTCCAAAAAATATGAGAACTTCTGTAGAAATTTGCAAAATGAAGGCAGGGTTTTTGAACTAGGGTGTGGTTATGGATTTAATCTTGAAACTTGGGCGAATAAATATGAAAAAGCTAGATTTGTAGGAATTGATATCGATCCTATTGCATTAGCACATGCCAAAAAACTAATAGATGATCATAATTGGAATGAAAGGATTGAAATTTTAAAGGCAAAAATTGATGAATTTGCACGTTCTTTTAAGGAAAAGTTTGATTTGATTATATTGAATCAAGTTCTCCACGAGATGAATATTGATGAGGATTACCGGAGAGGAGTATTTAAGAATTTATTTTACTTGCTAGAAGAAGATGGAATACTACTTATTGGAGAAAGTATGGTTCCCGATACTTTTACTCCAAAAAAAGGATTTCAACTTTTTGATATTACACATAAATTTACAGAAGTAAAAACTTCACTATTTTATGATGAAAAAACCTTTCGAGAGTTTATCGCCTCAACACCCTTTACAAGATCGGAATTTATCAAAGAGGGTGGGAGTAGTATATGGGTAATTAGAAAGTGAAAGGTTAACTCAGAAATCTTATCACTTTAACCTTTATGTGCTTTTTCTACTTTTATAAATAAATTTATTAAGTATTAAATGAAAAGTTTGATTAATAAACTAATAAATAAAATAAGGGCAAATTAAATATATCCAATTTTAAGTGAATAAATTCAACACTAGCGTTCTCATATGGTAGAAATAACACAAAAGGAAAATTTATTAGAAAAAGCATTAACAGCAGAAAATGTTTATAACTGGAAAGAAGCTGCCAGATTATACGAACAAATTGCTCAATTTTATGTAGATAAAGAAGATAAGAAAAAAGCTGCTGAATTTTATCATAAATCAAGTATGTCATTTCTTGATGCTGTCTATTCATCAAAAAATGCGGGGGAATTAGAAGAACATTCTAAAAGTATGCTTAGAACCCTGATAGAAGCAACTAATATTTATAAAAATACAGATAACTTATCTGATGAATTAGAATGTAAAGGAATGTTATCATTGATAAACGCGGTATATTTTATGAAATCCAAGCAAGAAGTAATGAGTTCAGCTAGAACATCTGTAGAAGCTCTTAATAGAGCTATTGAACTTCATGATAAAGATAAATCAAATAAAAATGATCTAGCAAGAAAATTGTATATTTATACATTAGCTACAGTTTTTTTAGTATATTATATTAATGATGTCCGAGATGTAAATGAAACCTTACAAAAAGGTTTTGATTTTGCATATAAAGCATGGAAATTATCAAAGGAAGTTAAGAATCTTAGATCTTTAGCGGATTCATTAAGTGTGGAAGCCTTTTTATGGATTTCTGTGGTTTCTGTAATTGATTTCAAGAAAGATAACAGCTGGAAAGAAAATTTAAAAAATTTCATTCTTAGATGTGATGAAAGTCAAAAAATATTAGGAGAGTGTAAAAATTCTCAAATTCTTGGCTCGTTACATTTTGCTAGTGGATTAGCCTATCTCAATTTTGGTTTTCATTTTATCGAGGACGAAGTAGAGCAGAGAAAATATTTTGACAAATGTATAAAACTACTTGAGAAGAGTGTAAAATATGTAAGAAAATCTGGAAACAATTTCATTCTAATTGAAAGTTTGTATTATCTTAATCATCTAGCTTTATTTGCTGGGAGAATAAATTACTTACAAAAAAGAATTAGCAAAGATATTGATGAAATCACTAAGAAAGGAATTGCATTTAAGAATACAAATTTACCAACAAATTTCGTCGCAAATTATTTACCAGCACTTTATTATTCGAATGTTGCGAAGTGGAGTTTTTTTACCGTATCCCATAGGAAATCTTATGCTAAGAAAGGTATTGAGTATGCTGAAAAAGCTTTAGAACATTCATTATGCGATGTTTGGAATTGTACATCACATCAGGCAATATCTTGGTCATATTCACAATTAATAAGTTTAACAACAATAAAAGAAGAACGTAGAAACTTTATACAGAAGATGATAAAACATGCCAATAAAGCTAAAGAAATTGCGGAAAAGTTTGAAGGTGGCATACTTCAAGCAATAGGCTTTTCTTCTCTATATCGAACCTATAGAACACTGGCAGATATTGCTGACAATAAGCAAGAAAAAATCAAGATGCTGACTATTGCTATTGATGCCAGTAAAAACTATGTAGAACATGCAATGGAATCCCGAACAGGTAATATATCGGCTAGATTACGATTAGGGCTTTTACATGAAGAAATAGGAATTTTGACGTTAAATAACGATACACTTATTCAAGCTAAAGAGTTATTTGATAAAGTGTTTGATGATTGCATTAACAGAAGATATTATTCTTATGCTGCTGCTGCCTGCGAGTATTGCGCTCGGATTGAAGATAGATTAGGCAATTATCATGTTTCAGCAGATTATTACAAAAGAGCCAAGAATGCTTATTTAGATTCTTTGAAAAATGTTGAATATAAGCTCCTAAAAAATAGAATTAATGAAAAAGTACAATACGTTTATGCTTGGAAGTTTATAGAAAATGCAAAAGCATCTCATAAAAAAGAGAATCATCTTAAAGCTAAGGAAAACTATGAAAGAGCTATTGAAATTCTGAAGGATCTACCAAATTTTAACTTTGAATCTAACTATTATTCTGCTTGGGCAGCACAGGAAGAAGCTGAAAGCCTCAGCAAACTTGAGAAACATAAGGAAGCTACAGAACAGTATGAAAAAACCAAAAGACTTTTTCATGATTCTATAAAAGCCATGAATGAAGTGTCTAGTAAGATTAAAAATGAATTCATAACTGAAAGGATTAAAAAACTTGAAAAAGTCGCACGATTGCGAATTAAATATTGTTCTGCCAGATCAGATGTAGAAAAAGCGAGAGTTTTAGGAAAACAAGGAGAATATTCTTCTGCTGCTGAATTGTTTGCATCGGCCGCATCTGAATTTAGAGATGTGTGCAATTTGTTTAAGATTGAACGGGAACGAGGAGAACTTGAAGCAGTTTATTATCTCTGTAGAGCTTGGGAAAGTATGGAACTTGCTGAAAAATATTCTGACCCTGAAAGATTTGCAGAGGCATCAGATCTGTTTATAAAAGCGAGTAAGCTTTTTAGTGACAGTAAATTGAAATTACTCGCATCTGGTAATTCGGCATTCTGTCAAGCATTAGAATTAGGATGCGAATTTGATGAAACTTTTGAATATAATTTAAAAGCTGAATTATATCCAAAAATAAGATCAATATTAAGAAAAGCTGCCTCCTCTTATGAAAAGGGGGGCTTTGAAAACGGAAGTAACTGGGCTTTAGCAACTGCAACTTATTTTGATGCTGCTTGGTCCTTGATTAAAGC
>JBHLPN010000297.1:0-4018 GCA_048939445.1 Promethearchaeota archaeon
CTAAGGTATCAATAAATTTTTTAGAGGATGGTACATTTGAAGAAACTAAAGACCAGGATTTTTATCTCTATGATTGTTGTGAATATAAAAAGAAATAATTATAAAAGATCTGGCACAGGATTTGTGAGAAATTTCACCAATAAATTGAACAATGATTTATCATAGTTGATGTAATGGAATTTTATACCGATCAGGGGAGAAATAATATATGCTCTTTCTCCGGGAACGCCCCTCGAAATGGAAAGGAGAAAGAACCGATGCATGATTGGCAAAGTTTATCCCATGTAGGATGGGAATGCAAATACCATATAGTGATAATACTGGATTATCGGCAAAAAAAGCTGTATGGGAGAGTAAAAAAAGTCCGTTGGAGAAATTCTAAGAGAATTAAGTAAACAACGCGGAATAGAACTGTTTGAAGGGCATTTGATGCCGGACCATATGTACATGTGTCTGCGCATACCTCCAAAGTATAGCGTTGCATTTGCAATTGGGTTTATCAAAGGGAAAGGTGCTGTACGTATCCAAAGAGAGGAGAGATATTGAATAATCCAAGAGTAACCGGGCAACATTTCTGGGCCCGTGGATATTGCGTAAGCACAGTAGGTCTTGATGAAGCAACGATACGCAAATACATAAAAGACCAAGAGGAACTAGAAAAGCATCAAAAAGAGCCAAAGTTTAAATAAAAATAAAGGGGCTTTCCCAAGTTTGAGCCCTCTGGGGGGTTACCTGAGGCCACCCCAATGCGGGTGGAGCCTCATTAATGTTTTTTTTTGGGGATTACATTAAATTTCCTGTGCAGTTCCCAAGAAATATTTTTTAGGTTAACTGATAAATCTTTGATAAAGATTTTAATTACATCCCTTTAATATACATTTTGGGCTTGTGCTTATTTTTTGCAAAAAACATAGTTTATATAAGAAAGAAATATCAGAATATTAATTGATATTTTTAAGCAGGAATTTATTTTTCTGCCGATTCAATAATCCTGAGCACAATGCCGTCAGTAGTTGTTTAATTGCCATTAAAATGTGTTTATCAGAGGTGTACTTGACATTATAATAAGGAGGTGACTAATAAATTATGAATTATATAAGAGGGATTATTTTAATTCTATTTATTATTTTGATATGGCCTGTAGTGGTTTATGCATATATAGATTCTGGTACTGGTAGTTATGTATTACAGGTTATTTTGGCATTCTTTTTGGGCGGGGTAATAACATTTCGGAGTCATTATAATAAAATAATATCGTTCTTGAAACGAATTTTTTATTTTAGACGTAAATAACATAATGCAAGAAAAAATAAAATTACTCGGTTCCTTCAGAGATCCGTCCGGATTTGTTTTCTTAAAAGATGGTCAAATTTATAGACAAATCAATCGATCATACCAAGAAGACTATGACCACTTAATCAGTTCCGGATTATTTAAAAGACTGGTGGAGGAAGGTCTTCTTTGTTCCCATAATGAGCTATCTGAAGTAATGTACCCTTGTAATCAAGCTTATAAAGTAATTAAACCCGAAATTATCCCATTTATCTCCTATCCACATGAATGGTGTTTTAGCCAAATAAAAGATGCAGCCTTAGCAACCCTCAAAATTCAGCAAGTCGCCCTTAATTATAACATGATATTAAAAGATGCCAGTGCCTATAATATCCAATTTAAAGATGGACATCCAATATTAATTGATACACTATCTTTTGAAAAATACTTAGAGGGATCACCATGGAAGGCATATAAACAGTTTTGTCAGCATTTTATAGCACCATTATCGTTAATGGCATACAGAGATGTTAGGTTAAATCAGCTCCAAAGAGCGTATATTGATGGGATACCATTGGATCTTACGAGTTCACTTTTACCAATATGGACTTATCTCAGGTTCCAGATCTTGTCGAATATCCATATTCATGCAAGGCTACAAAAAAGTTATTCAAACAAGAATTTGAAATCACAAAAAATATTTATATCACGAGATAAATTGATTGCACTAGTTAATGTACTAAAATCAGCAGTAACAAAGATAAAAATGAATCATTATAAAACTGAATGGTGGACATATTATAATGATACTTCATATTCGAAAGAAGCTTTTAATCAAAAACAAGGATTGATAGATAGATTTATTAAAGATATTCGTCCAGCTATGGTGTGGGATCTTGGTGCTAATACGGGTTTGTTCAGTAAAATTGTCAGCAAAAACGGTGTAGATACACTCTCAATAGATTTTGATCATGATGTTGTGGAAGCAAATTATCTAAACTGCAAACAGAATAATGAGAAGCACATTTTACCGCTAGTATTGGATTTGGCT
The DNA here is from genome assembly GCA_048939445.1 of Promethearchaeota archaeon. GTDB lineage: Archaea > Asgardarchaeota > Lokiarchaeia > Sigyniarchaeales > SOKP01 > Loki-b32. The sequence goes on from JBHLPN010000297.1 coordinate 2,324, forward strand.
AATCCGACATCGAGGTTCGGATGGTCAAATGAAGAGAGAATGTCTATCATAGATCGAGCCCCTGTTGATCTTATTCTTGCGCTAGCGTTGGTCCATCATTTGAGGGTGACAAATAATACACCGTTAGATCATATCGCTCATTTTTTTTCGAAAATATGTAAATGGTTGATTATAGAATTTGTTCCAAAAACAGATCCTAAGTTCCAAACGCTTATTAAAAATAAAGATGATATTTATTACGATTATTACAAGATGGATTTTGAAATGATTTTTAAAGAGCACTTTGAGATCATCAATTCTATTCAGGTTATTGATTCTGAACGATTTCTATATTTGATGAAGGTTAAGAATATATGAAGATTAATAAATTTCCGACAATACATCCTCTAATATTTTCTTGTTGTCCAATCATATTTCTTTATATTCATAATCTGAGAAATGCATATATAGAAATCCCATATGTCATTTTTTACTGTTTTGTAAGTGTTGTTTTTGCTGAATTTATATATTTAGTTGCTAAGTTAACCGTGAAAGATGAGTTGAAAGCTGGCGTGATCACAAGCTCATTCCTTATCTTTATATTTTTCTTTCCTTATGGCTATTTCTTTAATCAACCCATCATTAAAATTACCTCTTTGTTTGCTTATTTATCATCAGTAACCTTTTTTTCTTTAATTTACATTGTAATTTTCAAAACAAAAAAAAATCTTATGTTATTAACAAGATTTTTAAATACGGCATCAGTGTTCTTAATATTGATTATTATCTTAAACGGAATTCTATTTTCTTCTGAAAAAGAAGTTCATTTTAAAAGTCAGAAAGTTGGTATTCGCCAATTCGAAAGATCTCCATACCCAGATATTTACTATATTATTTTAGACGCATATGCCCGGCAGGACATTTTGCAGAGTGTGTATGGATATGACAACAGTGAATTCATAACTTACCTGCGACAGAATGGATTCTTTGTGGCTGATAAAAGCCGTGCTAATTACAACTTAACATTGGCTTCATTATCATCTTCTTTGAATTTCCAATATCTTGATGAAATAGCAGATAGAATGGGAGCAGATTCATCAGATAAGAGACCGCTCATAGAAATGATAAAAAGAAGCAAGATACGTAAATATTTAACCTCAATAGGGTACAATTTTATCTCTTTTTCTTCAGGGATTTATGATACTGAAATCAGAGATTCCGACTTTTATATAAACCCTTTAAATTTTTTAAATAAAAACAAAGAGTTTGAAAGTATCCTTTTCAAAAGCAATTTGGTGGGTTATATATTAAACAGATACATTGCCACATTAGAATATGATATTCATAGAAGAAGAATTATTGCGACTTTGAATCAAATACCATTTGTTACAAATCATCAGTCCCCAGCTTTTGTTTTCGCACATATTGTGGCACCACACCCCCCTTTTGTTTTCAGTGACACAATAATGCTTTCGGATTATATTTTTGCTGATGGTAGTGCCTTACATCATAATAGCAAAAAACTTAAAAGACTTTATGCGAAGGCCTATTGTGATCAGATCAGTGCATTAAATAAAAGATTAATAGAATGTATCAATAATATAATAAACAATACACAAGGGAAATCTATCATTATAATTCAATCAGACCATGGTCCACGTTTATTAACCAATTGGGCGGATCCTTTTTTGACAGATTTAAACGAAAGCACAGGAA
>JBHLPN010000057.1:0-12788 GCA_048939445.1 Promethearchaeota archaeon
AAATGTACAGGTTGCGGAGTATGCGGAAGAAATTGTCCCGTTGAGGCTATTGATGTATTTAATGAGGGATTAGCAAAATACCATGCTACTTCTGTAAAGTATCCGCAAGCAGTACCCCTCGTATACGCAATTAATAAAGATTATTGTATAGGTTGTGGAATTTGTGCTGGTGTTTGTAAAGCAAAAGCAGTAGAATATAACAGAGAAGATGAAGAAATAGATATTAATGTAGGAGCAATTATTCTCGCTCCAGGCTTTGATGAATTTGTCCCTCAAGAAGCAAATAAATATGGTTACGGTAAATTTAAGAATGTTGTTACTAGCATTGAATTTGAACGCATTTTAAGTGCTAGTGGTCCTTTTGCTGGACGTGTTTTAAGACCTTCGGATGGAGATATTCCTGAGAAGGTCGCGTTCCTTCAATGTATAGGGTCTCGTGATTATTCAGGAGAAGGACAGCCTTATTGTTCTTCTGTTTGTTGTATGTATACCGCTAAAGAGGCTGTAATTGCCCATGAGCATCAACATGAAGTAAAACCTACCATTTTTAGTATGGATATTAGAGCTTATGGCAAAGATTTTGATAAATATATTATTAGAGCCCAGGAAGAATATGGTATTCGTTATATTAGAAGCAGAATATCTTCGGTATCAGAAGTTCCTGAGACAAAAGATTTGAGACTTAGATATGAAACTGAAGTTGGGAAAGTTATTGAAGAAGATTATAATATGGTAGTTTTAGGTGTCGGATTAAACCCTCCTAATGATGCGAAATATCTAGCTGAAAAATTTGGTATAGAACTAAATGAGTTTGGTTTTGCCAAAACAGATATATTTAATCCTGTTCAGACATCTAAACCAGGTATTTATGCGTGTGGTGCTTTTTCTCAGCCGAAAGATATTCCTGAGACAGTTACTCAAGCAAGTGCAGCCGCAGGATGTGTTAATCAACTTTTATATCAAAAAAGAGGAACATTAATTACTGAAAAAACATTACCTCCTGAAATTTTTGTTGCCGGGCAACCACCGCGTATAGGGGTATTTATTTGTCATTGTGGGATTAATATTGGAGGGTATGTAGATGTTCCAGAAGTAACTAAATATGCGAGTACTCTTCCAAATGTAGTTATGGCAGATCGTAATCTATATACATGTTCTGCTGATACTCAAGGAATAATAAAAGAAAAAATCGAAGAATATCACCTTAATCGCGTTATTGTGGCATCTTGTACTCCTAGAACACATGAACCGTTATTCCAAGAAACTATTAGAGAAGCAGGATTGAACAGATACCTATTTCAGATGGCAAATATCAGAGATCAGTGTTCTTGGGTTCATATGAACCAACCAGAAGAAGCTACTCAAAAAGCGAAAGATCTTGTGAGGATGGCTGTTAATAAAGCAAGACGTATAGCGCCAATAGATAGAATCAAGTTAGGAGTAACAAAGAAAGCATTGGTAATCGGTGGGGGGATAAGCGGCATGACTGCTGCTTTAAATATTGCCAGTCAAGAAATTGAGACGTATTTAGTTGAAAAAGAAGCAGAATTAGGAGGTTTTGCCAGATACATTTATCATACCCTTGAGGGAGGAGATGTTCAAGCTTATTTAAAAAATCTAATTGTAAAAGTTAATTCTAATAAATTTATTCATGTATATACTAATGCTGAAATAGAAAGTCTAAATGGTTATATTGGTAACTTCAAAACTTCAGTGATTCATGGATCTAAAAAAGATAGATCTGAATTTGAACATGGAGTTGTGATATTAGCTACAGGAGCTCAAGAATATGAACCAAAAGAGTTTCTCTATGGTAATAACAAAAATGTAATTCTACAATCAAAATTTGAAGAAATGCTAAACAATGATAGTGTAATTAAAAATAAAAAATCAGTTGTTATGATTCAGTGCGTTGGTTCAAGAAACGATGAGCATCCTTATTGTAGTAAAATGTGTTGCGCAGAAGCTATTAAAAATGCTTTACTGGTTAAAAAATTAAGTCCATCTACCGAAATTACGATTTTATTTCGAGATATTAGAACTTATGGATTTAAAGAAAAATATTATAGAAAAGCAAGAGAAGAAGGAGTCATTTTCCTTCGATATGATGAAAATTATCCTCCAGAAATTATTGCTGAGGATTCTTCTTTAAATATAAAAGTTAAAAATCTAAAAGAAGGAGATTTATCAATCCCCGCAGATTTATTAGTATTAAGCGCAGGAATTGTGGCTCCTCATGAGGAAAATGAAGAACTTGCTAAAATGCTAAAAGTACCTTTAAATGATGATAATTTTTATTTAGAGGCCCATGTCAAGCTTCGTCCAGTAGACTTCGCGACGGAAGGCGTATTCGTAGCGGGATTAGCTCACTGCCCCAAAACTATTGAGGATTCAATCTCTCAAGCTAATGCTGCTGTATCAAGAGCGTGTACAATTCTTTCTAATGATGAAATTGAAGCGGAAGGTAAAACAGCAGTAATAGATATGTCTCGTTGTATAGGTTGTGGGATGTGTGTAGAGAATTGTGCTTATAATGCAATAGAATTAATTGAAGATAGGCGTTTTGGATTAGTTGCATCAATTAATCAAGCATTATGTAAAGGATGTGGAGCTTGTAGTGGGAATTGTCGATGTAGTGCCATCGATATATTAGGATTTACAAGTGAGCAAATATATGAAATGATAACAGGTCGTATTGGTTAAATTATAAGAGGTTTAAAAATGACTGAAACAGTTTTAGAAGAAAAGAAAGTTGATAAGAATTGGGAACCAAAAATAATTGCTTTTTTATGTAATTGGTGTTCTTATGCTGGAGCTGACTTGGCAGGAGTTAGTAGAATTCAATATCCTCCAAATATAAGAATTGTAAGAGTTCCTTGTTCTGGACGGGTTAATCCCTATTTTATTATTAAAAGTTTAACAGATGGTTGGGATGGTGTAGTTGTTTCTGGATGCCATCCAGGAGATTGCCATTATATAAGTGGAAACCTTGTAGCAAGGAGACGATTCGCAATATTAAAAGAGCTCCTTGAGTTTTTTGGGATTGAACCAGGCAGGGTTAATTTTATGTGGGCTTCTGCTGCTGAAGGAGAACGTTTTGCTGTGCTTATTAGGAAAGCTACAAAAATAGTTAAACAATTAGGACCAAATACTAAATTTCAAAAAGAGTGGTGTTAAGAATGGGAATCGAAACAGATAATGAGGAAATTATAAGTTTAATAAGAGAAAATGCTAAGAAATTACTTAGTGAAAATCAAGTTGATATAGTAATTGGATATTCTCAAGGTACAATACCATTAAGTTCTACACCAATCATTATTAGAAAAGAGGAAGATGTGGAGAAATTAATTTGGAACAATTTATGTTATATGAATTTGGCTAGATATTTAGCCCCTTTAATGCCCCAACTTTGCGATTCAGAAGGAAATTCATTGAGAATTGGAATAGTGGCTAAAGGTTGTGTTGGGCGGGCAATAAATCTTTTAACTGCGGAGAAACAGGTGAATTTAGACAAAATAAAAATGATAGGATTTAATTGCAACGGAATTGTGAATAGAAGTAAAATTGACATGGAAATTGGCGAAAAGGAGATTCTTGATGTTTCTGTATCTGGAGATGATATTATTGTGAAAGGGAAAGATTGGGAGAAAAAATTTCCCTTTGATCAATACATTAACGAATTATGTAAAGTGTGTCAAATAAAATCTCCATCTACAACTGAAGAGTCTTGTGTTGGAGATTGTCAAGAACTTGAATCTATACATGACGAATTTTCAGATATTGCTGATTTTGAAGCCAAATCTGCTGAGGAGAAATGGGATTATATTAAAGATTCTCTGCAAGTATGTACTCTGTGTTACAGTTGTCGTCAAGCGTGTCCTGTGTGCTACTGTAACCTTTGTTTTGTCGATCAAAATATGCCTATATGGTTTGGCAAAACAACTGAGTACCAAGATATTTTTACTTTTCATTTAATTCGGGCACAACATTTAGCAGGTAGATGTGTAGCGTGTGGAGCATGCTCATCAGTATGCCCAGTTGGTATAGACCTGAATTTTATTACAAGAAAATTGGAAAAAATCGTTAAAAAACGATATGATTACACTTCAGGTCTCAATGCTGAGATACTTCCTCCAATGATGGATTTCAAAATGGAGGATGCTGAAGAATTTATGTTGGAAGAAGATTAAAAAGGTGAATAAAAGAATGGAACAGAAAATATTAAAGAAGGATCAAATTGGAAAATTATATAATGAACTTAAAGGAGAGTATAACTTTTTTGCTCCAATTAATAAAAAGGGAAACATAGTTTTCGAGAAGATCGAAAATCCTGAAGATATCATCCTTGATTACCTGAATTCAAAGATCCCACCAAAATCAATTTTATTTCCTCAAGAGGAAGTATTATTTGAATATTCTTTGGATGAAAAAAATGTTGAAATCATTGATAGACAAGATCTAGATCAAAAATATTTGATATTTGGAATACGACCTTGCGATGCTTACAGTTTTGAATTAATGGCTAACTTCTTTTCGTTTCATGGTGACTGGAAGGATGAGATCTATTTAAAGAAAAAAGAGAATTCAACACTAATAGGTATTGGGTGTAATAGTCCAAGAACTACATGCTTTTGTACCTCTGTGGGTGGAAACCCTTTCAATAAAGAAAATATGGACGTTTTTTTAACAGATTTAGGTGAAACCTATTTAGTTGAAGGAATCAGTGATAAAGGGAAAGCTTTAATTCAGAAGTTATCATGGCTTTCCGATGCTTCTAAAAATGATGTGAAAAAAGCTGAAGAATTGGCTAAACAAGCAGAAGAATCAATAATTACAAAAATAGATGTTGATACTATTGTAAAAAACTTAGAAACATGCTTTGAACACCCTGTTTGGGACGAAATTAGTGAATCGTGTATTGGATGTGGCTCTTGTGCTTATCTATGCCCAACATGTACATGTTTTGATGTTATTGATGAAACAGATCAGTATAATAATCGAGGAAGAAGAATTAGAATCTGGGATACTTGTCAATCGTGCCTTTATACATTGGAAACAAGTGGTCATAATCCTAGAGACACTAAAATCCAACGTTGTCGAAATCGAATTATGCATAAGTTTAGTTATTATCCTACAAATTATGACTTATTAGGATGCGTCGGTTGTGGTAGATGTGTTTCTGTTTGTCCAGCTAATAATGATCTTCGAGTTATATTAAATAAAATAAAAAATATAGAAAAAAAGGAGGATGAAAAAGTAGTTGCCTAATCCTTATATACCTTATCTTACAAAAGTCAAATCAATAGTTTCTGAGAATAAAGTGAATGATATAAAGACTATTGAATTAGAATTTAAGAAAGAAGAAGATTATAAGAAATTTGATTATATTCCTGGACAGTTTGCTGAAATTAGTTTAATTGGAAAAGGTGAATGTCCTATAGGGATTGCATCCTCTCCTACTGAAGTGGGAACTATTAAATTTACAATTAAAAAGATGGGAACAGTAACTAGTAGTTTTCATAATTGTGAAATTGGAGATACAGTAGGTGTGAGAGGTCCCTGTGGAAATGGTTGGCCCGTCGAAGATATGAAAGGCAAGAATATTGTAGTAATTGGAGGAGGATTTGCATTCTCAACTCTAAGATCATTGGTAATTTATTTGTTAGATGAAAAATATCGAAAAAATTATGGTGATATAACGGTAATTTATGGAAATCGTGACCCTGGAGAAGTCTTATACCAAGATGTTTTAGATGGATGGAAAAAACGAGATGACATTAAGGTAGTTTTAACTATTGATCGTGAAGCAAAGGGATGGACTGAAGAAGTAGGATTTGTTGCACCCATTGTTAAAAAAGTTTCCCCAAGTTCCGATAATGCTATTGCAGTTGTCTGTGGACCACCAATAATGATTAAAACTACAATTGCGGTATTAGAAGAATTAAATTGGAAAGATAATCAGATCCTAAATAGTTTAGAGATGCGAATGAAGTGTGGGATAGGAAAATGTGGACGCTGTAATATCGGTAATAAATTTGTTTGTGTTGATGGACCAGTATTTTCTCTTGCTGAGCTTAAAGAATTACCTGATGAATATTAATTAAATAATAGAATATAGGTGAAAAAAATTGGCTGATAGTGTAGTTACAAAAACATTTGAAGATTTAATTACAGAAATACATGAAAAAGGATTGTGTGGAGAATGTGGTGGATGTGTTAGTTTTTGTTCAGCAGGGGAAATCAAAGCAATTGAAATGGCGGAATCTGGACCTCCCAAATATGTAAATAAAGAAAAATGTCTTAAATGCGGCATTTGTTATTATGTATGTCCTCAAACTCATGTTTTAAACTCTCAATTGAATAAAAGATTTAATTACGATCCTCCTATAGGAAATCAGCTAAAAATTGCTTCATGTTATGCTACTTCTGAAGAGATTAGAAAAAGAGCAACCGATGGTGGTGTGGTCACAGCAATTTTAAGTTATTTATTAGATAATAAGTTAATTGATGGAGCAATAGTTTGTAAAAGGAAAGGTCCTTTCAATCGAACGTCATTTTTAGCTACAACAAAAGAAGATTTAATTGAAGCTTCTGGATCTCATTTCGACTTTTCAAGCCAAGTAATTGGATTAGAAAAGTATAGCACTTTTATACCAACTAATATTGCATTGAAAAAAGTTTTGAGTCCAGATTTATTGAATATTGCAGTTGTTGGAACTCCTTGTCAAATAAATTCAATTAGAAAAATGCAAGAATTGAGTATTCTACCAGCTCATATTGTTAAATATACCTTAGGTCTGTTTTGTTATCTGAACTTCTCATTCAATGATGAAGATAGGAAAAGACTTGAAGAAAAATTTAATTTCTCGTTTAAAGATGTTGAAAGTATGAATGTTAGAGAAAATCTCATAATATACTTTAAAAACGGGAATACATTAGAAATTCCATTCTCTGATTTACACGAGATTGGTCGTTCCGCATGTTACGCATGCCCTGATTTTTCCAATATTTATGCTGACATTTCTTTTGGAGGTCTCGGGTCACAAGAAAAATATACTACTGTAATAATTAGAACTAAAATTGGTGAAAAAATTTACGTTAATGCTCTAAATAAAGATTACATTAAAGAACCAATAGAATCAAATAGACCAAATAATAAAATGGAAATATTGTCTAAAGTTAAGGAATGGAGTAATAAGAAACTTGAAAGAGCAGAAAAAACTTTAAAAAATAAGTAGAACATTAAAATTTTCTATGATACCTGATTTAACACTTTATTTTTTTAAAAACAACTTTTTTTGTATTTTTTTGTTGGATTATTGATATATTTACTGTTAGCTTTTCTAATTACCCTTTTTTATTGGTACTTATTGGTATTATCAGAAATAGTACCAAATTTCAGATGTCACTTCCTATTTTTATTCATCATTTTAATTAGTTATTAAAATTTTTCACTTATTAAATGAAAAATAAAGTTCTAATTCTTTATCGGATGATTAGACCTTTTTTTATAAAGTCCTTGTAAAACTAAATTTCAAAGATATTTCCAGTATTATAGATTGTAGCATCTAAATCGAGAAGAATCTGCCCTCCTGAAGCTGTTTCTACGGCAAAATTAATACCTTCCAAAACTCTATTCATCATGAAATCATACGCTCTGAAACAATCTTCAAGGTAGGTTTTATTTTTATCCGAATAGTAATTTGAGATTGCTGGAATTAACTCTGGAATGAAATCTTGGCTTATCATAATCTCTTCAGCATCAATCATAGTTTCTTTTGCCAATGTAAAAGGTTTATATACATCCATTTGGGCAAACATTACTCTACAAACAAATAAAGAGGCTTTTATCTCCTTCATGATAAATTTAACCCTATTTTTATCATCGAGAAATTTTTTAAAAGTTATAGCATTGATTATATCCTCATTAGTAATAGTATCTGAAGTATCCATTAATTCACTTACTCTATCTGACATTCTCTTGGATGATAACATTAATTTGAGATTCATTTTATTTTTTTTATAATAATCCTGATAAAATGCAGAAAGAAATGTATGTGCTCCCAGATTTCCTTGATCTTCAGAGATGTCTAATTTATAATTTTTCTCTTTAAATTTTTCCATAAAGTTCTTTATTATTAAAAACTTCAACTTTAATCGATGTAAAGCAAAAAATAAACATAGTCTTGTTTTGGTATATGCTTCTACATTTCCCATCCTAAACCTATCATGATGTTCTCTAGCATACATTACTATTGGTTTTAATTTACTAACAATAACATCAATAAAATATTCAATAATACTTTCAAGTGGGTGACAATCTAAGATGTGAAATTTTTCTATTAATTTTTGGCTTGTGGGTTGACTTTGTGGTAATTCCTTGATTTCATCATAATTATAATATTCAAGAAATAAAGAAGTCAATGCTTCCATTTCCAAAACTGTTCGGCAGGGAATAAAAACCTTATTTAAATCATATAATATCGTTCCGCTTTCTGGCATAGCTTTAAATCCTCTTTTGTAATATTTTGTGTAATTTAGCCTCTTTTTTATCAAGTTACTAATTAGATTATTATATAAATAAGTTTTTTCATGGGATTTTTCTTGAAGGTATCAGCAATTTTTAATAAATTATTTTCTTTTTATAACAATTCTTTTCAATTTTTAAAAGTTTTTACACTATTTGTGATACTACCATAAAACAATGGAAATATGGTTAGATTGTAATACGGCAATGTACCAATCGAATACTCTACGAAATTTGATAATTTATTTATAAATCCTTTAAAAATGGGGTAGTTTTTGTTTCTGGTTTAAAAAAATTTATAAATACATAATTTATTAGATTATTAAATTTTGTATTTTACATATTAATTGTTCTTTAAAAAACAATTTTTTGATAAAAATATAAAAATTAAAAACAATACAAGTAATGTAAAATATACATCTAAAAATTTAATATAAAATATTTAAAATTAAAAATAAGAGCTGAATTAGAAAAATGGCAGAGGAAGAAAGCTTTTTAAACGCAAAAGCCCTGGTTGTTGACAATGGTACTGGAATCTCCAAGAATGGATTTGCTGGTGAGGATCAACCAAGGTCAGTTTTCCCTACACTAATTGGCTATCCCAAATATGAAAGTATCATGACTGATGTAGAGCATTATACTCGAGAATACTATATTGGTGAGGAAGCTATGCAATTAAAAGGCGTTTTAAAGTTAATGTTCCCTGTTGAGCACGGTATCATAGAAGACTGGACAGCTATGGAGAAAATCTGGCATTATACCTTTTATACCGACTTGCGAATCGATCCAAGTGAACATCCAGTACTTTTAACAGAAGCACCATTGAACCCACGACCAAATCGTGAAAAGATGGCTGAAATTATGTTCGAGACCTTCAATACCCCCGCTCTATATGTAGCTATGCAGGCAGTATTGAGTCTTTATGCTTCTGGTCGTACCACTGGATGTGTTATAGATATTGGTGATGGTGTCTCCCACGTTGTACCAATTTTCGAGGGATTCGCTTTAAGCCATGCTATCCAGAGAATTGATCTCGCAGGTAGAGATATCACAACATACTTACAGAGACTACTAAGGCAAAAGGGTTATTCTTTCACAACATCAGCCGAAAAGGAGATTGTGAGAGATATCAAAGAGAAACTTTGTTATGTCGCCATTGATCCCGAGAAAGAGATGATGCTTTCCAAAAAGGTTGCGGGAATGGAGAAAAGTTACATGCTCCCTGACGGAGAAACAATCAATGTTGGCGTAGAAAGATTCCTTGCTCCTGAATGTTTCTTTAATCCAAGCGTAATTGGTAAAGAATTAGAACCATTAGACGATGTAATTGTAGGTTCTATATCTGAATGCGATGTCGATCTTCGAAGAGATTTGTATAGTAATATCGTTCTTTCCGGGGGCTCCACAATGTTCCCTGGTATCAAAGAACGGTTAACTAAGGAAATAAAGGAGCAAATCCCTGAAAGTGTTGATGTCAAAATAATTGCCCCACCTGAGCGTATGTATTCTGTCTGGATTGGTGGGAGCATTTTGAGCTCACTTAAAACATTTCATAGGATGTGGGTAACCAGACGCGAATATAAAGAGATGGGGCCACAAGTAATTCACCGATGCTTCTAAAGCGTCAATGTTGCTTACCAATAAGACGAATGGGAATTAATATTATAAGTTTTTTATTTTTCTTTTTTTTTATAGTGCTCATTCAATAATAATAATTAAAATGGGATAATCAAATTTGTTTCAAAAATTTATTGCTATTTCATTACGGCTGATTATTTGTTTTCCCAATATCCAAAGTTAGTGGTTTATTTTAATTACAAGCCCCACATATTTAAATTCGGGTTTGGTGATTAATTTCATATGAAAAAGAAAAAGACAATCATAATTAAGAATCTAAAGTTACGAAACATTAGGAATAACTTAAGGAACCTTTTAATCGAATGGAAAGTACGACTATGGAATCAGCTTAATGAGGAATATATTAGTATTCACTATAACCAAGAAGGAAAAGTCCGTCATTCTAAAGATTATACTTCTGAAGAGGGAAAAAATGTTGAAAATATTCGTAAAAAAATGAAGGAGCTTGATGATATTATGACAGATTCAATCCGTAAATGTACCGTATGTGGCGCCCCAGACAAAGATATGACCTTCAACCCCGTTGTAAAAGAATGGTTTTGTGTGGATTGTTATCAGCTCAATCAAAATTTCTATAAAGATACTGATCAGGCTTACTTTTATCCTTAATGTCGCTTTTTTTTGATTATTTTTAATATTGCACAAATTATTTTATTTTTAATATCATGCAAATTATTTTCTCGATAATTTTATTTTTATATTATACCTTATAACCCTAGAAAGCTAAGCTAGATATGATAATCAAGAAAAAACACCAAGATGAAAGAATTCAAGATTAATAGGTATATAACGCTTAAATTAGAGCGTAATAAGACCAACATATATGTAAATGAACGATTATTTAAACAATGTTATTACTTAAAGCTGAATATACCGGTTAATAAAATTATTAGTCTTGAAAACATTGAATCTATTGATGAGGCAGTAGATAAATTAGGTTCCATAAATGATAGTAGAAAACAGGAGGTGAGCATTGATCCTGAAACAGAGTTTATGGCACATTGTTCCAATTTACAAGTGTGGATCGAAAATAATTACAATTCTCGATTAATTCATTCTAATCTGGCATTTCCTCTTCTCAAGAAATTATATGAAGTGAATGATCCTCTCGCAAAAAAAGTATTTAAAGAAGAAATCATAGAAAGATTTAAATCTGGTTATCCAAATGTAATTCGTTTCTTGATATGTGAAGGTTATATTGACCCCTTAAGTAAAGATGAGCGACACCAAGCTTTTAAGAATTTTAATTATGAATATCTTAAAAATGATATAAGCCAAGATTCACTCAAATTACTTGAATACATTATTGATTTAGGAGCTCCTAGATATGCGGAAATAATTTTGAAGGAACATGTATTTACATTATTAAATGGTAAAAACAAGGATAGTGAAATCTTCACATTTTTAATTAATTATGATTTAATGCGTCTGTTTACTAAAGAAGAATTAGAATCCCTTCAAATTAAAAAGATCGTTCTAGATTATCCTTTTAATAATAAAATTCCGTCTGAAATAGGATTTTTAAAATCGCTTGAAGAATTATCTATATATACTGAGAATATAGTTATTAAACTACCTGATACCATTGGAAACTTAAATTCTCTTAAGAAATTACATCTTTTGGGATGTGAAAAAGTTGAAAAAATCCCTCAAACCATAACCCAATTAAAGTCTCTAAGGTCACTTTCTTTACCTTATTATATTTCCTATATTCCTGAATGGATAGGAATCTTAACTAATCTTGAAGAACTAGAGCTCTCTGTCAATAATATTAAAAAGTTACCTAGATTCATTAAAAATCTTAAAAATCTCAAAATTTTGAAAATATATTCATCCCAAAATCTAGAGAATAAAGATTTATTGAAGGATTTACCTAACCTAGAAAAACTGGATTTTTATTAAATAAACAAATCTCTGTAAAAATTATTTATTCTGAGAATCAACATAGTTTACTTTTTTATAGAATTTTCAGATTTTTTTTAAGAGAATTTACATCATATAATCTCTTGTTTTTTTGGAGTATTAACTCATAAATAAATTTTTTTTTAACAGATTTGTATATATAATATATTGGAAGAAATAAAAAAAATTGTAGTTATAAAAAAAGGGAAAACCATGAAATCCTTAAAAAAAATTGGAAATATCCTGTCATTGGCTTTTTGCTTATTATTAATAGTATTTTCATTTTTTATAGCATTAATGTTGTTGTTAATTGCCCCAGGTGCACTAGAGAGTTTACCTACGTCAGAGATTATTCCTTTTACCAGAACAATAGAGATGACAATTTTTGGATTGTTATTTGCGAATTTTTTCATGATAATCGGGATTGTGGGTTTAAAAAACGAGCGTCAATTGATAGTGTATGGTATAGGAATCGTAATAATTGTTATATATATTAGTCTTGAATTATACTATTTTATTCTGATTTCAAATTCCATTGCAGGTGTAAGTGGGGAAGAAGGTTTAGCACCAATATTTTTGAGTTCTTTTGCTGCTACATTGATATGTATAATAGGGATTTTAGCAGGATATGTAATCAGAATAACCGAAGCAGTGCTAGAAAAGAGAAAAAAATAGAACTGGAAAATAATTTTAAATTAGACTTCTTCAAGCAAAGGGAAAA
>JBHLPN010000298.1:0-3987 GCA_048939445.1 Promethearchaeota archaeon
CGGTAAAAAACAAGGATATTTGTATGTCTATAATGCAAAAAACATTAAATCAATAAAAAATCAATTTAAGAAACTATTAGACAAATGGTACAATTCAATGTTAAATTATATTGAAAATCTCGAAAACCTCTGCGAATGCTGTGGCTTACAATTTAAACCATGTTAATTCCTTCTAATCAATATAAAAAAATATTGAATAGATACCATATAAATTATTAAAACATAAAAATGACTTTAAAAGGGGCATCCTCAAATAATTTTTTAACTTCTTCTTTAAAATCTTTTGAAACGGGTTCAAAGCCATCCAGGGTATAATTACTAACAGAAAAATGATCAGGTATGACCTCTAATAAGAAATCTCTTAAATTCTTTACATTTCTCATGTTATCATTAATCCCTCTTAAAAACATCGTGTAAATCCCTAATTTACCTTCAAATTTCTTACTAAAATCAAGTATTCTCTGAAGAATCAAAAAAGGATTTACTGCTTCAGGACATTTATTAATTTTCGAAAATTGTCTCCCTTCAATAGTATTGAGGTTAATAGCGACTAAATCACAGTTATAAAAAGATTTAATCACTTCCTCATCTTGAAAAGTTCCACAATTTAAGTATACACCTATTTTTTGATTCGGATATGTTTCTCTAATCATTTCTATGATACTTTTGAAGTTAGAAAGGGTAATAGATTCATTAATTCCTTTAAACCAAATTAAATTTGGTATACCTCGGATTTCAATACAATCTTTAATTTCATCAATTACTTCTTCAGTAAGATTAGTTAAATCTGAATATTCACAACATGAGCTAAAATCGACTGATATAAGCGTTCCAAAATTAAAATTATATTCAAATGCTTTTACAAACTTATAATTATATTCCTTTTTTGCATCATTAATTATCTTTCGAGTCACCCATTAATACTTTGATTTCAGAAATCAATTTTTCTGCTTTATTTAAATAATGTTCTCTTTCACTTGGATGTATCTTTTCAGTAAATTTCTTCCCCTTTTCATAATATGCAAGAGCTTCTTTAAATTTCCCGAGGTTTTTAAAACATTTTCCCATTTTCAAGCGTGTGTGGAATGCGAACCAACCTGTAGGCTCTAGATTCAATGCTATTTGCAGTTTTTCAATAGCTTTATCATACTCTTTGAAAGACATTAATACTTCACCATACGTATCATATGTATTTCCATAGTTAGGAACTAAACTTACTAATTCTTCAGCAGTTTCAATTGCTTCATCTCTTCTTTTCAAATATCCTAAGATTATAGCTTTATTATTAAGAAGATTAGCATCTTTCGGATATATTTCAAGTGCATTATCCACTATTTTCAAGGCTTTTTCATATTGTTTTAACATAACAAGAGCAAATGATTTCTGGAGTAATAGATTTCTTTTCAAGGAAGGATAACTGTCAGTCAAGTTATCAATTAATTCCATTGCTTCAGTTTCTCTCTTGGAAGTTAATAAGAGGTAAGTTTTCCTGGTATACAGTGAATATAATGTTGGAACTAATTCAATAGCTTTATCAATTGATTCAATAGCTTTATCAAACTGTCCGAGGCCGTTAAAAATATGTGCTTGAAATAGAAGATACTTCGTTTTATCGTATCTTATAGGGTCAAAAGAGAACGCAAGTTTTACTAATTCTGTGAATGTATCAATGTTGGGCTCTTTAAATGTAAATTTATAAATTAAATTATATCCAAGTACTAAAGCTTTTGTAAGAAGTGAAATTGGATGATCAGGATAGAGAGTTAACACAGTATTTGCTTTTTCTAAAGCTTTATTAAATTTTCCTCTTGCTAAATAGGAGAACGCTAGGATAAAGTAAGCCTCTGTATCAATTCTAGGATTCTTTTTAAAATGCTTTGTATCAATTTCTTCTATTATCAACTTTTTTGCTTCTTTATATTTATGGACATTACAGTAGTATAGACTTTTCAGAAGTAGAAATTCTTGATCAGTCGGATTTATTGTTAGTAGATGATCAATAACTTCTAAAGGCATATTATAATCTTTCACAAGTGTCATCCAGTGAGTTATATAAATGATATATTTGGTTTTCAATAGAACGATATTATCTGGATGTTGTGGTAATAACTCATCAATAATCTCGAGTGCCTTTTCAACTTGAAATAATCTCATTAGAATAAGGGCTTTCTGGCATGTTAAAAGAACATGAGGTGTTATTTCTATCCCTTTTTCAACGATTTCTAAAGATTTCTCATACTCATCCATTGAAAAAAGGGTTAATGATTGTAGTAAATATCCTATAAACTCTTCTGGATAATTTTTAATGATTTCATTTGTAATTTCAAGCGAATATTCAAATTTTCTATTTGATGAAGTTATAATATCTTTTATAATTAATTGATTGAGAGTTTTTAACTTCGAAATACTATTCTGATATAATTCCTTTGCTTTAGATACTTTTCTTTTATATAACGCATTAACAATTTTTTTGAAGAGATCAATTTTATTCAAATAATAGGTTTCTTGAACTTCTTTTGTACTAATATAATAAAGCTTTGATAGATGCGTAGTATTCAACACCGTGAATATGCTGTAATCTATTGCATAATGATATTCATCCTCCTCTTCGGCTAATATTACATTAGCGGGTTCAAATGTTTGGAATTCTTCAAAAATATTCTGCCACACAAAACCTTCTAATTTTGCTTCACTATCTACTAGTTTTTTCTCAGTCTCAATTTTATAAGCTAAATATTTAATATAATCAGGTAAAAATGATTTTAACGAGGTTTTCAAAGGTTCTTTGAATAAATTTCCACAAATATCATCCAAAATTTCATTTATTATTAATCCAACATCTATAGCCTTAGTTTCATCAAATTTGTTTAGATAAGTAAATTTGATAATATGCTTTTCAACAATTGCATTTAGTACCTTTTCAATTGTCTCATTCTTCTGAAAATAATAAACTCCCCCTTGCTGATCCTCTAACTTAAAAAACTTGATATCAAAAAATTCGTTATCTACAATCTCCTTTATGTAATAATCTAAAGTAGTTCTGTCAATTTTGTACTTTAATGAGAATTCTTGAGGTGAAATGAATATAGGAAATTGATCTGGATGGTTGATTGAAAGATATAACAGTATTTTATTAAAGTTCTCCTCCTCCTTTAACGTTGGCTCTACTTTAGAATAAGAAAACTTGAGAATGTGAGCAAGATATCGAAATTTTATTTCATCATCTTCAATCTTATATTTCTTGAAAAACTGTCTAGTCTTTTCCGTGATTTCTTCAATTCTTTTACTCTCTTGTTCTAAAATAGACTGCCGATCCAAATCATAAAATTTTAGTATCCTTAAATACTCCGTCTTGCCTAAGGGGGTTATAATGTATTCTTTATTTTCTCTTATAATAAACCCATCATCTATTAATACGTTTATATTGTTAGATAAAGAGGAGGGATTTATCGATAAAGGTTCCTGCTTAAAATCTGACCATTTACATGAATAATTATTATAAAGCATCCATAAAATCCAGTGATCATAATTCCTTCTCTTCAAAATGACTCTGGGAGGATATTTTAATTTCCTTTGACCGGACTTTCTATCATATGTTAACTCACTAAATCTATCTCTACCTTCTAATGTAATCTGGTATTTCCCTTTCTCAGGTTTTTCAATATAACCCTTATTTATGAGCTTCTTTAGATTTCCTGAAAGTGTGGATTCGCTAATCTCTGCTGTAAAATCTGACCATTCACAAATATCATTATTTATTAGCATCCAAAGTATCACATATTCAAAATCTGTCTTTCCCATAAGTGGATTTAATATCTCTTCTGGAGGATATAAAATTCCTTCTGATCTACTCATTATAGAATTCAGTCTTATACGATTTTATTGGTTATATAAATATTAGTTGTTTACTTTTTTAAACTTTACACTTCAGACTAAAGTATGAACTCCATGTGAAGTGCGAAGTACGAATCTATAAATTAAAGTTCA
>JBHLPN010000058.1:0-9224 GCA_048939445.1 Promethearchaeota archaeon
GTTTATTTTAGCTCAAAGGAATCAAAAGTGAAACAACTAAAAGAATTATATGATGCAATATCTGAAGAACAAGAAGAGGACTTGAAGAGAGCTTTTCTTCAAGGTCCATTTTTTTATTGCCTTTCAATCACATCATTAGTTTTAATTTTTGGAATATTTGCTCCAAACCAATTTTACTTTCCAATAGCAGGAGTTTTAATAATGATAGTCGCAGATACTTTAGCTTCAGTGGTAGGCAAACGTTGGGGAAAGGTAAGTCTTAGTTTATCATGGACAAATTCAAAGAGGACTCTTGAAGGCTCTTTAACATTTTTCATTACTGCATATTTATTATGTTTTCTCTCATTTTTCCTATTTGGTTTACTAATTCCTACTTTTCAAGAACCTTTAGCTATTCCCACAATTTTAATTTATTCTTTAATTACAAGTACAATTGCGACTGTAATTGAATTAATTTCTCCCAGTACTTATGATGATTTAACTGTCCCATTGGGCAGCACAATAATAATATATCTTCTAACTTTACTCTAAAATTGGTAAATTTATTATTCTATATAGTTATCAAGTTATAGGACCTTAGTTATGGAAAATATACAAAAATCCTTTGATGTAACAGTAGTTGGAGCTGGTACGGGTGGAACCACAGCTGCTAGGTTTGCAGCAAAGAAAGGATTAAACGTATGTCTAATTGATCGAAAGCAGAAAGCGAAGATTGGAGATAAAATATGTGGTGATGCTGTAGGAAATGAAATCTTTGACATTTTAAAGATCAATCATCCAAAAAATGAAGAACTTTCATGTTATATAAAAGGAGCAAAGTTATACTCACCAAATCTTAAGAAATGTATTAACTTAGTAGATCCCAAACAAGCGGGGTATGTGGTAAACAGATTAGAATTTGGGCAAAGATTATTAAATGAAGCTCTTGACGCAGGAGTAAAACAATTTTTAGATCAAACGATGGTTTTAGATCTATTATACAATAATGGTACTGTGAAAGGGGTTCAAGTTAAATTAAAAAATGGAGAAAAGGCAGATATCATTTCAAAAATCGTCATTGATGCCAGTGGCTTTTACTCCCCTATAAGAAAAAAAGTAAAAAGCTCTTTAATTGAAAAAACCATTTTAAAAGAAGATAGTATTTTGTGTTATCGTGAAATAGTAAGATTTTCACCAACAGATCAAGAAGTTAAAGATCCAGAACACATAACAATTATTCTTGATCAGGAAAAAGCTCCAGGAGGATATATTTGGTATTTCCCAAAAAATGAGGCTTCTGTTAATATTGGAATTGGAACCTTTATGGATTATCGAGGTAAAGTAAAAGATCTTTATAGAAATAATGTATTTAATGAATTTATTAAAACTTCAAAAGTTGACATTCTTTCATCGGGAGGGGGAGTAGTTCCTATAAGAAGACCTTTATGGTCATGTGCTGACAATGGTATAATGTTAGTAGGAGATTCAGCATGTCAAGTTAATCCGCTTCATGGTGGTGGAATAGATCCTTCGATGAGAGCAGGGTATCATGCTGCCAAATCAGCTATTAATGCCATAGAAAGTAATGATAATTCGATAGATCAATTATGGGAATATAATTATAAGATAATGACTAGCTTTGGAGCTGAATTTGCTTCATTAGACTTATTAAGAATTGTTCTTCAATCACTTTCGAATGATGATCTGAATTTTGGTTTAGAACGTGATTTATTAAGCGGTGAAGAAATTTTAGAAATTTCTTCGACTGGTGGTTTAAATTTATCTTTAGTTGACATGGCGGTAAAAGCATTTAAAGGAATTTCTCGTCCAAATTTGTTATTAGATCTAAATTATCTTAGAATAAAAATGAAAGAAATCTCTAAACTTTACAAAAATTTTCCTTACAATTTAAAAGATTTTCCTGAATGGAAGGTAAAGGTTATTGAAATTTATGATAAAATTAATAATATGATTGTAAATAAGAAAAAAAGTAAATAATCATAAAGATGTGAAATATATGGTTGATATTGTAATTGATGAATATATTGAAAAAAGTACTTATGAATATATAATTAATAAGATTAATAATGAAGGAGCTCTGCACTTTTCTTTAATAGATCCTGATCCATTAAGACAAGGTCCAAATAAAGCTGCAAAGATGGCTAAATATGCTGAAGATGCAGGTACTGATGGTATCTTGATTGGAGGTAGCACTGTATTTGATCAAAATTTTGTAGATAAAACTATTCAAGCAATAAGAAGTAAAGTAAAAGTACCTATAATCATTTTTCCTGGAGGTATTAGTAATATATCTCAATATGCTGATGCCATTTTTTTCATGTCGTTATTGAATTCATGTGATCCTTATTTTATAATTGGTCAACAAGCCCTTGCTTCCTATACTATTAAGTCTTATAATTTAGAGTACATTTCAATGGCATATTTAATAATAGAACCTGGAGCAACAGCAGGGTGGATTGGAAATGCCAACCTATTACCAAGAAATAAACCTAGGTTAACAGCAGCTTATGCTTTAGCAGCAGAAATGATGGGCTTTAAATTTATATATCTAGAAGCGGGTTCTGGTAGTGAAAAAATTCCAATTGAACATATTAAAACATGTTCAACAATCTTAAATATTCCTAAAATTGTTGGAGGAGGTGTGGAAAGTAAAGAGGATGCGAAAGCTTTTATCGAAGCAGGAGCAGATATTCTCGTTATGGGCACCTTTATTGAAAATAATGTTCTTAAAGATAATGGAAACTCATTGAAAGTTATAATTGATGAAATCAAAAATAGTGCAAAAACACTAAAAAAGAAATTTTCAATACAATAGAATTATGAATAACTATGAGATTTAAAGATACTATCGAAATTCTTCGACCCGTAAATGATATTATGGGAAGTTTAACTGTTATTATTGGAATCTTGAATACAAGAGCAGGAATTGACCCATTTATCTTAATTTTTAATGTTATTCTAGGCGTTCTTACATATTTCTTTATAGCAGGTTCAGGAATGGTTATAAATGACTATTACGATGTAGAAATTGATAAAATAAATCGTCCTGAAAGGCCAATACCTAGAGGTTCAATAACATTAAAACAAGCAAAGATTTTATGGATAGTGACTTCTCTAATTGGGATTACTATCGCAATACTTCACAGCTTTGTATTTAGTATTGGATACCTGAACATTATTATAGCTGTTTTTTTTGCTTTTATGGGTTGGTTATATGCTGCTAGGGGTAAAAAGAGTGGCTTTATTGGAAATATTATTGTCAGCGTATCCTTTTCGATTGGACTTATATATGGAGCTGTTTTGAACAATTCTATTGTACCTCCTTATATATATTATTTCTTTTTAACATCATTCTTCCTTCTACTTTCACGAGAAGTGATCAAGGGATGTGAAGATATTGAAGGAGATAAAAGCCAAGGAGTAAAAACATTAGCAATTCAGATTGGTGTTAAAAGCTCAACTATCTTTTCTTTGATATTTGCAATATTAGCAATAGGTTTCTTCATTTTACCATATTTTACTAATATTATAAATCCCCTACTGTTCCTAATTTCTATGGCGTTTGGATTAGTTGTAGTTCTTTATGCGATAATTATAATGTTAAAACGTAATTTAGTGAGAACAGACTTTAAAAGAATAAGTTTAATATTAAAAATATCTATGTTTCTTGGATTAATTGCCTTTATCTTTGCAAGTATTTAGTAATTCTAAAATATTGTTAAAATCCTTTTCTTTGATTAAATCATTTAATTTACTTCTGAGTTCCTCATTGAGTTCCCTATAAGGGAATGTTTGAATTAATTTTCTAACTTGAGTTAAGCCTAGATATTTTCTTGTATACTCCGCTTCAGAATATTTATAGGTTGTGAGGAACTCGCTGTCCAATTTCTCTCTAAAAGCTTCTAATGCAAAATTGAAATAATTTTTTAATAGTTTCTGTTCATTTGGTAAAACAATTGGTTCAAAAAATATCTGGATTGGATGAGTCCGATAAGTATTCCCTGAAACGTAAATTCCATCAACTTTAAAATCTTCCGTTATTATTCCTAATCCAACTCGACCATTATACGATCCTGTATCAACAGTTCGGACGTACAAGAGGTTCGAGTTAATCTTTTTTTTTAAATTTTCATTGATATGAAGGGTTAATTTTTTATATTCATTATTTTGATAGTTATTAGCGTCAATAACCACAATTTCATTTTGCCCTTCATTTTCCATTATCTCTTCTTTTAATAGATAATAATTTACTTTTAAGGGTCTATGAATAACATATTTTTTAAGAAACTCATCAAATTCAGAACCGGCTCGATATTTAAATTCTGGTTTAAGAATATACTTTTTTTCCAATAAATTATCATTTTTTTTTATTTTAATTCCCCTAAATTCTGCTTTTTCAGACTTAGGCATTTTTTTCTTTTTAAAGAAACCTATACAGATGTTTGTTCCTGTGTATTCGAATATTCTCGTTTCAAATATAGTCATTTTAACAATATTATAATATTTAAAAAAATCCATGCGAAACTTATTTGAAACGGAGGCACCGAATAAGAAATTCGATGGAATAATGTAAATTAGATCCTTTATCTCATTTCTCAAATCATTTATCATGGCAATTTGATATAAATCTTGATAACCAGCATTTTTACCCTTAAAAAATTGTAGGTATTTTTGAGTTTCTTTATGCTTTCTTATATAACCTAAATAGAGATATGGTGGATTTGTGATATGAAATAAAGGAAATTGTGCATTTTTCAAAAATTTAGGAAAACTCTCTAAATTATCTCGCAGTTTTATATTCTTATCGGCTATCTTTGGGGGGATTCCATAATTTTTAGCATTAATGATGCATTTTTGCACCATTTCTGGTTGAATATCAAATAAAAAGATATGGTCCTTAAAAAAATGAATTCGATTTTGATAAGAAATTGAGTTTAAAATTGGTAAAATTAAATTTCCTTCTCCTGCATATAAATCAATCCATGTATGTTTCCAAAGTTTCTTTTCTATTTCAGGAAGTATATATTTTAAAAAAATATCTCTTGAAGTTAAATGAACTCCTAAAGATCTTCGATGTTTATTATCTTTAACCTCCTGTATTCTTTTTACCATAAGTAATTGACTCTCTAGAACTTACAGATAATTTTATTAATAAGTAAGTTTCAATATAAGTTTATGATTAATTGGATTATAATGATATTTTTTCAGCTATATACTTTAGGGTACCTAAGTCTGGAACAAATCTTTATAACAAATTTGCTATTATTAATAATTTTTCGGGGATTATATATCGTTACTTATTATTTTAACTACGATAAGGATCGCAATAAAGATTTAGGAGAAGGAATGATACTTTTCACTAAAAATGAGAAAATCTACTTTAGTATCAAACAAATTTCAATAATACTTTCCGGGATGATACTTTTCCCAATAACAGTTTGTATTTGCTTTTATTCACTCTTAGTGAGTAGCAACTTTATTAAGCAAATCGGAGAAAAGCTTCGATTAAAACAACTGCCAATCTTTGCAAGATTAATCAATTTTCTCGCACCAATAATTGGTATATTTTGGTTTCTAATAATCGAAGTAGATTATTTTTCAATTGCAGCTGTAGGATTAAGCCTAATTGCGTATTTACATTACGGATTGAAAACTTCTTCTATGTCGCTTTCTAAATTGATTGAGAAATATGATAACCGACGAATTAACAAACTTTCAAGAAATACTAGACGTGCTTTTATGATTTTATTAATCTTAATACCATTTACAATTCTATCAGTATCCGAAATTTATGCGCCTCCAGATAAAACAACATATATGATTGAAATGAGAGATGGAGTAAAATTAGCTACTGATGTTTATTTCGCGCCAGGATCATTCGGTGAGCCAAGACCTGTTATTCTAATAAGAACACCTTATGGTAAAAATGATATGGGTTTATATAGAACTTTTTATTCTACGCAAGATTATCATTTAGTTATCCAGGATTTTAGGGGAACACATGATTCAGAAGGAGGAAATAGATTCCTATTGTTTACAAAATCATATCAAGATGGTGTAGATACTATAAATTGGATCTTAGATCATAATTGGTGCAATGGTAAAATAGCTAGTGCTGGAGCCTCAGCTCTTTGTTTAAATCAATATTATTATGCAGGAATGGCTCCTGAGGGATTAGTCGCACAACAATTATGGTTTGGAACTCCAGAAATGTTTGATCATGCCATTTATCAAGGATCTTACCATAAATCCTCAGTAGAAACGTGGATTGAAAGTACCGCGCCAGAAAACTTCCAATATCAGATAAATACCTTATTCAACTTTATGCCAAAAAATGAAACTATGTATAACTCAACATCTTTATCGATACCATTAGGACCACATTATTCAAATGTTTCTGTAGCTGGAATTCATGTAGGTGGTTGGTATGATCATTTCCTTCAAGGCACAATCGATGGTTATATTGGATATGATGATTATGGTGCTCTTGGTGCTCGTGGGAAGCAAAAGTTAATAATGGGACCATGGACTCATGTTAATTTATTTGGTTCGACAAAACAAGGAGAATTAATTTACCCTTCAAATTCAATAGGATTTGATTTGGCTTTTAATTGGGAACAAGAAGTATTTGATTACGCCCTCCTAGGTAAAGCTACGAATTGGGATGGAGCTAGGGTTGCCTATTACTTAATGGGCGATGTTGATACACCTTCGGATAAATGGAATTACTGGAGATACACATATGATTATCCGCTAGATCATATTGATGATAAATGGTATTTCACTTCTACAGGTGGATTAATCAATAGCTCTCTACCATTGTTAAATAAAAATTTCACTTATCTATATGATCCTCGAAACCCGGTACCAAATAGAGGTGGCCAAAATCAACCATTTGATCTTGCTGGTCCAATGGATCAACGATCGATTGAAAATAGACCTGATGTATTAATTTTTGAAACATCCGAATTGACTGAAACTGTAGAGATTGTAGGAAGAATTTGGGGTAATTTACTTGTCACTTCAAATTGTACAGATACAGATTTCACAGTTAAATTGACTGATGTATATCCAGATGGACGATCAATGTTAATAACTGATGGGTCGCTAACCACAAGATCAAGGTACAACTATACATCGGACGTATATATGTCTGGAAACCAGTTTGTTGTGTATAACATTACAATTGATTGTTGGTCTACTGCTTATGTATTTGCACCAGGTCATAAAATAAGAGTAGCCATTTCAAGTTCAAACTATCCACGTTTTGCAGCGAACCCAAATACGGGTGCTCCCTTAGCAACTAATTATTTAAACTATTTTATTGCAAATAATACATTGCTTACTGGTCCAACTTATCCCTCATGTATAATTTTACCACGATTAGTTAATATAAGCAGCACACACGTTTCCTATTAATGAAATTTTATTTACTTATTTTTTTTTGAAAGAAAAATAAAAATAAAAAAAAAATTTAATCTTATTCCTAAATTTTGTATTTTTCAGCCTTATAAATTCTATAGAAGTCTTCAATCGTACTAAGTACTACTAACGCAATAATTACGCCTGCGATTCCTCTAAAAACACCATAAAATTCTGGAGCAATTCCTATATTTACAAGAGCATCCCCAGGTTCGTTCATAACTAAAATTGGGAATATATCAGGGCGATTCATCATCAAGATTACTACTGAAATTGAAGCGAGTTTTATGCCAATTGTTATTCCATGTATAATCTGATGAGTAAGCATCTGCCTATTTCCTATTAATCCACGACTCAAATCTAAAATTCCTTCCGCCAAAAGGAATATACCTGCGAATTGTAAATATAAAAGAAATTCTGGGACAATTAAGCTTGTAATGGCTGGAATCGGTTGTATTATAAAGAAAATTCCTGCTATAAGTCCAATTGATCCACCTATAATTTCTCCAATAGGGCTAATATAAGGTTTTACTGGTCTTTTTTTGATCTCTGAAATTGGAACTCCTTTTTCCCGTGCCAGTTCTAGCTGTTGCCTTTCCTTCTCAAGTGTTTTCTTAGATTTAAAATCATCAGGAAAATAACCTTCCATTGATAAGGCAACAAATATAATACTAATTATGGCAAATGCTGCGAGACATCCAATTTGAATTCCTTGAAAAATACCTCCAAAGAATTCACCAATACCAATGTTTCCAAATATGAGATTCATAATCTGTGAAAAAAAAGAAAGTCCAATTACCACAGCGAACGCGATACCCAAAATTCTTAGATAATACGGCCACAATTCTTCAGTAATATAATATTTTGGTGTTCCTCGACGTTTATATTCTTTCGCTATACTCTCTGGTGTCCCCATATGAGAAATCGCTGATTGAACAGACTCTAGCGAAGGTTGTCCCATCCCTGTTAATTCTTCTGCCTTATTCCAAATATGATCTTCAAGTTCAGCTAGAATTTCCTTATGTTCTTTCTTATCTTTTAACCATTCAGGTAATTTTGATTTAACTTCCTTCAAATATTCTTTTATTAAATTTTGCATTTCTGTTTCACTCATTTCTCAAACCTCTTTCTTTTAATTCTTTTTCAATATTATGTCCACATACATCACAAAATCGTAGGTCTAAATTTGTAAGTTCGATTTTGTTGGCACACATAGGACAAAACAAATACTTTTCTGACTTCAAATCAACTTTTACGTCGAATAAAGGAGCAATTGCTTCAGTGAGTCTTGAATAAAAGCCCGATAAATAATTAAAGATTTTCTGCCCGTTTTCAGTAATAAAATAAAATTTTCTTCGTCTCCCTTCACTTTCTCTTTCTGGTTTTATTAAGCCATCTTTTTCTAGTTTACGTAAAATCGGGTATAATGTTCCTTCTTCGATTACTAACATATCTTCAGTCTTTTTCCTTAGTTCAGTTAAAATTTCATATCCATGTACTCCTTCATCACCTTTATCGCCAATAATGGAAAGAATACATAGTGTTGATATTCCTCGATTGATTTCAGATTCTTGTTTTTCAACATATTCTCGAAAGAATGGGGATGCAATCAAAGCACTAGGATCAAGTTCTTTTACACGTTTTATCATGTTTTTCAACTCCTTTGTTATTAAATTTGTTTTTTTTTGATATCATATAGTATCTTATGGATATTATACTACTCACAGTATATAAACTTTACTATTCTTTTCAAAGTATCATTTTTTTAAAATTTAAATTCTCACTAATTTTTACTTATTAAA
>JBHLPN010000058.1:9324-12715 GCA_048939445.1 Promethearchaeota archaeon
GAGGCATCTTATTCCAAATATCGTGCTGAAAAAGATGAAATCACATTAAATTGGCCAAAACCACCCCCCAGAGCGGTAAATAAAGCTCGGAAAGCAATTATTTTTTACTTAAGCCAGTTTGAGAATCAGTATAAATTTACTAATCCTACTTTTACATATGCTTTAATTGAGACTGCTTTTAGAGCTGCTTCTGGTAGAACTTTGAAAGAACATTTGGACCAAATAGGTGAGCTTTATGAGCGTTTCTCTATAATCGCTTCTAAAAATCCTTATGCTTGGCAAAAAACTATGTTTAATGCTGAAGAAATCATTACGCCCACTTCGGATAATCGTAAAGTATGCCATCCATATACGAAACATTTGGTAGCAAATCTCTATGTAGATCAATCTGCGGCTTTAGTAATGACATCAGAGGAAATTGCCCAGAAACTTGGTATTGATCGAAAATTCTGGGTTTACCCTATGGGAGGTGCTGATCTTAAGAATATTTTTTATATGACTCAACGTCCTCAATTATATGATTCACCGGCGATTAGAGAAGCCTCTCGACTGGCATTAGAACAAACAGGTCTTAAACTTGAGGATATTAATGTTTTTGACCTTTATAGTTGTTTTCCTTGTATGGTTGAAATTGCCAGGAAAGAAATTGGTATTCCTGAAGATGATCCACGTGATTTGACGATAACTGGAGGACTTTCATTTTTTGGAGGACCATTCAGTAGTTATTCCATGCATTCAATTGTAACAGCAGTTGATTTAATCCAAAATAATCCATCAATGAAAATAATGATCTTGGCAAATGGAGGATATAATACCTCTGAATCAGTAGGGATATATGGGAATAAGCCTCCTGCTAAACCTTGGAAAGAAAATGAAAATAATGATATACAACAAAAAATTGATGCAAAATCTTTACCAGAACCAATAGAAAAAGCAAATGGGAATCTAACAATAGAAGCATATACAATTATCTATGATCGAAAGAGCTTACCAGAATGGGGTGTTGTAATGGGGCACCTTGAAAGCGGTGAACGTACTCTTGCTTTTATTATAGCAGACACAGAAACCCTTTTGAAACTAGAGCAACAGGAGCTCGTAGGGCAAACATTTAGGGTTACTTATGACCCTGAATTAGGATATAATAAGCTTATATTCTAATCCTAAGAATTTTTGATTCTTTTCTTTGATCATTAGAATTTTGTGTTAATTTATATTATTACATCTAAATACGGAATTAAATGTAAAGTAAACAAATATATAAACGTAATATTTAATTTTATTAATAGAGACTGGTTAAGAATATTTTAAATTTAGTTTCTGGGTATGAATAAATTTAATATTAGTGAAGTGTTAATAAAATAATAACAAGGATAAAATAATATGGGCCAAAAAAATTCTTATATGGAATTTATGAATCCAATATTTCTTAGATTGAAAAGAAATGGAAAAAATCTTTATAATACACTCACGAAACCCAAAATTGTTAAAATTTCAATTTATATAAGTCTAATTACATTTTTACCAGGAATAATCACAGGATTAATAATTGCGATAAATTTTGGTTCTCTAGGGTATAATATTTGGTATAATTGGATAAGTGATTTAGGATCTCTACTGTTTACCCCAGCTCCCTTTATTTTAGATATAACATGCATATTAAGTGCGATTTTTATTATCCCTTTAATCCTAAATTTAAGCCGATTGTATAGTTCACATCAAAATTATAAATTAGATGATTCAAAAAAAGAACACTATATTATTTTGTTTAGAAGAATATTTGGCTATATTGGTGTTGGTTGCCTTTTTATTGGTGTCAGTGGTATGTTTTTTGTTGGAGTATTTAGTTTAGATCGTTCACCTTTTTATTTGCATCAATATTTTGCAGCATCAACATTTAGTGGATTTGCTTTTGGTGCATTTTTTACGGGATTAGCAATAGTATTAAGGAAAAGGATATTCCCTAAAGCTATAGGGTATTTTATGATACTTGGTCCTTCCACGGCTTCAATAATTTTTTTAGTATGCCCAGCGCCTTTAACACAACAGTTTCTTGAATGGATATTGATGTTTACCTCACTAGCATGGTATTACTTAATTGTTTTCATTACTCTACAAAAGTTAAATACACTCCTCTTTTTCAATCCTGATTTTAAATGGTAAAATTTAGGATTAGTTTAAACTCCTCATCTTTTCTTCTGTAGTAAATTGATTAAATTTGATTCTTGTAAATGAAAAATGGACTCCATTAGTTTTAATAAAAATTCAAAATTAATTTCATTTATAAGTTTAAAAAAAATATTTATAATCTAATTAAAAAGACGAAGGACTGAAAATGAGCTATTCTGAAAACGAAATGATAAATAATTATCTCGCTCAAGTCTATAAAAAACTTCCTGAATGGCTTAAACTGAAAAAGGAAGAAGTCGATAAAATTTTAAAAGAATTGGAAGATCAAATCTTAAGTGAAGCAAGAAATATTGCTGAAGGTCAAGAACCTTCTGATGTTGATATACAACAGGCCTTATTCCAAATGGGAACTCCTGAAAGTATTGCTAAGATTTATAAGCTTCGAGGTACGCCAAAACTCTACGTAACAGAAGAACTTTTTGATTTTTATATAAGAACGATGCTTTTTTTCTTTATAATTGTCATTGGAATAAACGTTATTGTATCAATATTTCAATTTTTTATACAACCATGGTGGCAAGTTTTAGCAAGTATGTTTACAGGAATGTGGATAGGGTGTTTGATAACGGCTATTGTGATTACCATTTTATTTGTTTATTTTTCAATGCAGGGCTTTTTACCTGAAGATTTTGGCGTCATTCCTTCACGATTAGCATTAATTTTTCCTTTTCATATATCAGAAATGGGGTTACAAGAAACTAAAGAATACACTAAAACAAAATTACAAGAAGCAACTCAAAAAGCAAAAGAAACAATCGCAGAAGCACGTATCCGAACAAAAGAAAAATTCTCTGAAATAAAAGCTATCAGACAAGAAAAATTAGAAGCGGCGGAATTACGGAGAGAACAAAAGTTGTTAGAGGCAAAATTGCGAAGAGAAGAAAGGTTAGAAAGAGCTAGAGTACGTAGGGAAGAAAGAAGAGAAGAAGCTAAAATTAAAAGAGAGCTACGAAGAAAACAACCTGTAACTGTCGGTGAGTTGATTTTTGGAGCTATTGCAGGAATTGTATTTGGATTATTTATCATTATCCAACCTTTTGCTGGAATTCCAGGATTATTTGTACCTCAGTTTCTGGATTGGTTAAAATTGTTTGGATTGGTAATAGTAGTTAGCGGTTTAATTAATTTAATTCGACTTGCTATTGGAGTTAGAAATTACACAGGGCAACAAGTCATGTTAGTAATTGAAGCAATTTATTCATTA
>JBHLPN010000059.1:0-5590 GCA_048939445.1 Promethearchaeota archaeon
TCTTCAGGTACTTCCTCTTCAGATGGAATTGTAATCACTTCTTCTCGTACAAATGGTTCCTCTTTTAACGGTTCTTCCATTGAAGGTTTTTCTATTGAAGGTTCTTCTAATGTAGGTTTCTTTATGGTTCGCATAACTTCCTTTCGAGCACCCACCCAAGCATCCTCAAGTATCGGTACAAAGATTTTAATATGTTCTTCAATTATACTTCCAATACCAGCGATTTCAGTAACAGATTCTCCTCTAAATTCTGTTTTAGAAAGAACACACAATATTACTTCTTCATAATCTTTATTTATACCCCAAAGGTTCTGTAGAGTCCTATTTCTATAATCTACGTTATCCATACTTTCTATTTCACTCAAAATCGCTTCATGCTCAGGTAGGTTAGGATCAATGTAGGTAGCAATTCTGAAATTTATACGTGAAGGACGGGCTTTAATCGCCTCAATATCAATATCGGATAAATTAGGAGCAACTACTAAAACTCTCATCTTAGCTTTCGAGATTTCTTCATTAATATGAGCTTTAGCTGCTTCTGGAGAGCGAATAAACCATATATCTTTCATAGTAAAGCCACGTGTACCTTTAGCTTGTTCCCAGAACTCTCTCGTAGTGATTTCACTAACCTCTAATCTATTTAGAATGTCTGCTAATGTGTTATCTAATGTATCAACTATTCCTTTTCCAAAAATGTCTCTAATATTATCAAATGATTGAAAAATACCACCAGAAAGCCCATCAATTCTTTGCTCTGCTAACTTTACAGCTTTGTTGAAATTCTCTGAAAGTGCTGAAAACATTCTTTCTTTGTCTTCATCCGATTTTGCAGCTATTGAGTCAATATTTTTAACAGCTTCTTGAATTGAATCTTTTAATTTTGAAACAACCTCTGTATCCAACCCTGAAGTTGCTTTTTTCAATTCATCTGCGAATACTGTTTGACTTACGCTCAGTTGCACGTTTAGATTATCAGTAATATCTTTTAAACGAGAAGCAATAACTTTATCAATAACATCTCCTACCGCTTGTTGAATTACTCCTAAACGTAATTTCTGTAAATTTTCTGTGATTGTATCTCTGATATCCCCAAATTGGTTTTTAAGATCTTCCACTTGATTTTTAATTATTTGAGAGGTTCTAACATTAAGATTTTCAAATTGTTTTGATAAAGACCCCAGTTGATCATCAGATATTGACTTTGATATATCTCCAAGTTGGGATATATCCTCTGAAATTGTTCTAATCTGATCTATTGCAGAAATTGTCTCATTAAATTCTTTCTTTTGAGCTTGGATTTGAGAAAGCATTTTTTCTTTTAATCCAGTCATCACTTCACCTGAATCTTTTAACTTTTCCATTCCCTCAGCTTCTGATTCAAGTTTACTAAAAGATACATCTAACTGTTTAGGGATCTCTGATCTAATATCGGAAATATAGGTATAAAACTTCTTTAATTGCGCAATTAAGGCAGCATAAGGCGGTAAAGCCTGATAATGTGGTGTTGCTCCAACGATTTCTTTAAATAGCCCCTTCTCAACAAATTTATCAGCGATCTTTTTACATTCTTCTTTAGATTTACCGATTAAAATTGACATTTCACCAGTAGATACTGCTTCTCTACCTGTGGTCCGAAAATAAAGGTCAATTTCTTCATCCGATAGATCTATTTCACTTAGTACCTGTTTTGTCAACTCTTTCGAATAAGTAACATCTTTTGCTTTTTCTATAACATCTTTTATTTCAAAATTTTCCACTTCTAAATATTGATTGATAAAAGCAATTAATTTATGAGGGGGTTCTCCATGAATATGTTCTTTTCTAATTGGGAATTTAATGACTTCTTTATATTCATCGACAGAAATTGGAAATCTAATCTCTTTCAAACATATTTTACAAGTAACTGGTACTTCAATTATATCTTTATCCTTAAATAGATACATTTTTTCTAATCATCTCCTTTCATTTTTATAACTTAAAATATTACTTTTTCAGGATATGTAACTTCTAACAAGGTGAGAGCTTTCCTAGCTATTTCATAGGTTATTGCTCCATCAGAGTCTTGATTCCTGTAGGCTTCTCTTATTTTAGGCAACAGATATTCTGGAAAAACTATTAATGGTTTAAGATCTGTTAATAAACATATCCACTTTCTGTTATTATCATCTGTAACTTCAGTGATAATATTTAGCTTTTTCAAGTCATCTAATAATATCTCTGTAACAGCGAATTCAGAAAAAATTTTTGGAATTTTATCTAATGGATAATGGTTATGCCTCATTAAAACAAAAAAATCATATACATCCGGATTTAATAGGATTGATGCTAATTTTCTCATCTCTTCAAGTGGTTCAGTGTATGGATCATAATTTGCAAAGAAATCAATAACTTTTTGTTTATAAATCGGTAGTAATTCATTTTTAGTTTCTTTAAAATGGTTTAATAGATTTTCATTAGGGACACGAGCAAGCATTATATCTTTTACAAGAAATAGATATTCTCCTTGATGTGTGATTTCTCCTGTTTTTTTATCTTTCTCTCCTTTTATCCAATCTCTTCGAATAATATTCAATTCTAAAAATGGTCGAAGTAGAATATCAACATTTACAGTAGAAGTCATCTTTTCCAAGATCTTTTTCATATCATTTTTTGAAAAGGGAGAATTTCGTAAAATTTCTAAGATTTTTAAGCGTTCATTGCTATTATAGATTAAAGCTGCTTTCTGAAGTTTATCTAAATTAGATAACCGATCTACTTGGAAAATGGTAAATTTAATTTCATTTTTTAGTCGAATATTGATGTTTTCAATTAACGAAAGTTGTTTTGAATTTCTGGCTCTTGTTAATTTATCAAAAATGACATCTAGTCTACTACCCATTTCTTTTATTAAATCATCAAAAATCTCAATTTCATCATCTAATTCAAATATGGATATTGCTAAATACTGGGTTCCATCAGAAACTTGTTTAAAATAGGATATGACTTGATAAGGAGTATCTTTTAACCTTCCCTGATAAAAATTACTATAACTATATTTAACTTCAACAAGTCCCGTAGTATGTTGATAGAAAATTGCGAAAATATCATTTTCAACTATTAATTCTGAGAAATTATTTTCATCGAATTTCTCTTCCCGGAAAGTCAATTGAATCGGTTCGAATTGAGGTTCTATTTCGCCCGTTTCTTTTTGATTAATCTTGAACTGAAATGTCAAAATGCCTTGGATCAATTATATCACTTTAAAAACTTTATAATTAAGTTTTTTAATTAAAATTTAATAATTATTTCTTAAGTATTATTTATTATTATTATTAAATTAAACTTTATTCAATTTCATATATTATTGATTATTAGAATACCTACCTTATTGGTGATAAATTTCGATTAAAAAATTTGAAAACCGAAATAACACAAAATATTATTTTGTCTTATTTGTGTTGTTAACCTTATTTTTAACTCTTTTTATCTCCAACTCAAATTTAAATTACTACGTTAAACGAGGATCTTATACTCAAAATATTCAGATTTCCTCAGAACAGTCGTATACATTCCCATGGATGAATAATACAAATTTTGATTATCCAACTTCATGGGTTTCTATTGAAGAAGGAGATGAAACTGATGTGGATTCATCAATAAGCAATGGTTATGGAAATTTTGTAATATATGGTGATTCAGGGGAGAAAAGAATTGATGAGCCACTTAATAATGGGGAATGGCAAGCTTATAACAATCCAATGTTTCCAATATCTCCTGATACTAATGGGAGTTCTTCAGCAGGTTTATATATAACTCACCTATGGAATGAAAATATTGATCAAACTCGAAATACTCCTAGCATTCATTGGAAGAGAACAATACCAATGGGCATAAATATGTCAGATTATATTATTACAGATGCATCCTTAGAAGTAATATATAATGCTTCTGTTCAAGCTTTAGACCACGATGGTGGCGGTATAGAGGTTCCTGGAGATTATACTGAAGGTGAATTTCCCCCAGGTGATACACAATTGGCTACAGGCGATTTTGCCACTTTTTATGTTTTAATTTCCGATATTGATAATATAAATTCATATTTAATAGCAATAAACAAAACAACTAATCTAGGGGAAGATGCTAGAGTAATAACAAATCATACAGATACTCCTCTCGACGTAGTGCCAAAAAATATTCTAATTTCTTATTTAAACTCAGTTCTGCAATATAATTATGTTAATTTTACAATTACCTTAGGAATAGATCTTTATTGTGAAGATAATGAATATAACGTGGATATCGATAACTGGAAGATGTTAATAATGAGATCATTTAATTTAACCTTTACATATGAAAAGAAAATAGACAAATTTACGTCCATTTCATGGGAACAAACAGGAAACCAAATTTCTGGAGAAAATATTCAAATAGCAAATGCAGTTTTGAATTTTGATTTTAAAATCGATAATACAGTGTTCTCAAGCTTATCTCCAAATTCGGAAATTCAAGTATTCATTAATAATAAGCAATTAATAAGATCTATAAGATTAAGTAGAGCAATTGAAATTCTGCAAGAAGCGTACCCGGGTGGAATTGATGTCACATCATTTATTTCTAAAGATATTGAAATTGCAATATCAATTCAATTATACTTAAAAGATGAGTTCGGATTAGGGGAGAATATTACAATTTCCATTGATAATATTGATTTTCTCATTACTTATGTTGTATATATAGATGATATATTTTCAGAACCAATTATATTTCAGATATTATTGTATGTTGCTAGCATTGCTGGTTTAAGTATTGGAGGATATCTGCTTGCTTATCAACGAGTTTTAAAATATCCAAAACCTGTAAGAAAAATAAGAAAATATAGAAGAACTCTAGCAAGGAAAAATAAACCTTCTGTAAGTATCGTAAACCGTAAAGATGCTTTTATGAAGGAATATAAACAAGAATTACACAAAACATCTACTTATTTAAAAGGAAAACCAAGAGAAGGAGCTGCAGGTAATAAAGCAGTAACTCAGCCAAAACAACCAATTGGATCAAAAAAGTTACCTGAAAATAATAAAAATTTATAGAAAACAGTGGAGGAATAATAGAATTTTGAATCAAAAAAGTAAAATTGAGAAATTGCTCATATTAATGTTACTCTTTCTAATTCCATTATTTTCTAATACAATTTTTACAAACTCATTCATTAATAATTCTATATTTAATATTGAAACAGATAACCTCAAAACATCAGGTATTGAATATCATCCAAATAATGATTGGATTGAAAATCCCTCATTTGATGGTACGGGAGAACCTTGGATATCAAGAATAGAAGGAGATTCAAGGGATGTTTTAGGAAATATAGCCCTAGGACGAGCAAATTATAAAATCATTGGTGATTCAGGAGTAAAGAGAATTGATGATCCATTAAATGATACAGATTGGATATTGTATAGTAATCCAGATTTACGTATCTTACCTAATGGATTGAAGAACATTACTGAAAGGGGATGTGAAGTTTCTCATGTGTGGGATGAGGATGTAAATCAAACTCATAATAGGCCAAGTGTTCGATGGAAAAATACCATAGAGATGCCTGTCGATATGA
>JBHLPN010000059.1:5690-12620 GCA_048939445.1 Promethearchaeota archaeon
TTGATAGTTGGGATTCATTAATAATTAGATCCTTCAATTTAACTTTTTCTTATGAGAAAAAAATTAACCTATTTACATCTCTTTCATGGGAACAAGTAGGCGATAAAATAGAGGGAACAAATGTTCAAGTTACAAATGCCAATGTTTCATTTAAATATAAAATTGATAGACCATGGCCAGAGATACCCTCTCCGAATTCTGAAATAAGAGTTCTAATTAATAATAATTCAATTCCAGAAGATGCGATAAAATTAAGTACAGCTAACAGTTCTTTTCAGCTAGCAAAAGAAGGAGGTTACGATGTCACCTCTCTCATTCTAAAGGATATAAATATTACTCTTTCAATACAAGTTTATTTAAAAGATGAATTTGGTTTAGATCAAAATATTACTGTTTCCATAGACGAGGTTTATTTAATTATTTCATATATCGAGATTTTTCCTGACTTTTTTTATGGACCTTGGGTATTTGCAGCATTATTAGTTTTCGCCATTATAGCTACGGCAAGTATTGGTGGATATCTTATTGCCTACCAAAAAGTTTTGAAGTATCCTAGACCTGTTAGAAAAATAAGGAAATTTAGAAGAACTTTAAACAGAAGTAAAGCACCAGCAGTCGCTATAATGTCTCAAGAAGTAGCGTTTAATTTAGCTTTCAATCATGAATTAGCTGAGACTTCTAAATCGTTAAAACTGAAGTCTAGTGAAATAAAAGAACCTTCAGGCACAGAAAAAGGAGCGATTGAACAACAAAAAGAGAAAAATATGGAAAAAAAAATAGACTCGGAAGAATTAATCGCCAAATCATTAGAAAAAAAAGAAGAACTTGATAAAATAGTTGAAAAATTACCTGAAAAACCAGATTCTTAAATTACTGTTCTTTTTCTAAATCTTTTAATTAAATCCTCAAATTAGTTCTTTTCCAAAATATTGTAACTAAATCCTTAAATTAGTTCTTTTCCTAAATATTATAACTAAATTAGACATTTAGAATACCCTAATAAATGGTGATAAGATGTATATGAATACCACAAGTAGTCGTAAAATATCATTTTCAATATTGTTTATTATCGTTATTATTTCTTCTTTAAGTCTGTTCATAGGAACGTTTAGCTCAAGTAAAACATTTACAGATACAAGATCTTTAGAAGGACTTCAAACTTCTGGAATAACATACCATGACAATGTACCATGGATTGTAAATCCAACATTTATAGAACCAGTAGATCCATGGTATCCGACCATTGAAGGAGATGTCTCTGATGCAAGTCCATCAACAAGTCCAAATCAAGCAAATTTTGTGGTAATCGGAAATTCAGGACAATATACCTTTGCTGAAACACCCGATGAGACATGGACCGTTAATAATGATCCTGAATGGGGTCCTTTACCTAATTTAGCATTTTATAATAATAATTATAGTACTGATAAGTATGGGGCTTTTCTTACTTATACTTGGGATGAAGATGGTGCGGGAGGTCAGCTTGGACAATTACCTAGTGTACAATGGAAAAAAACTATTCCTAACGTTCCAGTTAACATGTTAGATTATGTTATTACCTCTGCATCGCTTAAAGTGACGTTCAATGCAACAGTTCAGGCCACTAATCATGCAAATGGTGGTATAGACTGCCCTGGTGATACCGTCGGTCAATTTTATAATGGTGATTTTGTAAGATTTTATGTTAAACTTTCTGATCCAAACAATAGTACCAGATTTACTCAAGCATATAATCAATCTCGTTATTTAGGTCAAGATGCTCGAGCTGATGGGGATGGAAAAGATCATTTTCCTGATAGCATATTATCTCCTTCAGAAAGTCGCTTAATTGGAGATTTGGAGAATTTATTCGAATTAAATCATACCAGTCTTACAATTCTTATAGGAATAAATATATTCTGTGAAGATAATAATGCTGCTTTTGATCATGATTATTGGGAGAAATTAAGAATTAAATATGTTAACCTAACATTCACCTATGAGAAAAGAATTGATCAGTTTACAGCTGTGTCATGGAATCAAGATTTGAATGCAGTCAATCGTATAGAAGTTAATTCAACGATTCAAATTACTGATGCTAATCTTAATTTTAAATTTAAGATCGATCAAAATTGGACTGAAGCTTCTCAAAATTCCCGTATCAGAATTTTTATTAATGATAGAAGACTTCTGCAAACTATTAGTTTAATAGATTATGTTTATTCGCCAGAGTTTCAAGACGCACAGATAAGTGGTTTCAATGTTACTTCGAAAATTTTACCATTTGAAGAATTTACTTTATCAATTCAAGTATATTTAGCTGAAAATTTCGGATTAGATCATAATATTACTGTTTCAATAACAGATGTCTATTTAAGTATTTCTTGGATAGAATCATGGACCGATCCCTCAACCCAGATTCCTGAACCATGGATATTCCTCGCATTATTAATTTTAGTAAGTGCAGCTGCGGTTTGTTTAGGTGGTTATTTTATTGCTTATCAGAGAGTTTTAAAATATCCTAGACCCGTTAGGAAAGTGAGAAAATACAGGAGAACCCTTAATAGAAGTTCTGCACCCAATGTCCTTATAATGCCAAGAGATAAATCATTTAAGAAATCCTATAAATCCGAATTAGGTGATACTTCTAAAATGATAAAACTTAAACCTAGTCCGTCAAAAATAGCTACAGAGAAAGGGGAATTTGCCGGTCAATTAGAAAAAACAATGGAAAAAAAAATAAACTCTGATCAATTGATTAAAGAATCCTTGGAGAAAAAGTCAGAGCTAGATAAAATTATTGATAAATCATTGGATAAAAGTTAATACATCTAATAATTATAAATTTTTATTTTTTAAACAAGCCATAATTACAGCATCATAATAAATACCTTTAAAATTTAAATATTGTTTTAATTTTCCTTCTTCTTTAAAACCACATTTTTCAAAGAGAACAATAGATTTTTTATTTTCTACGGCAATATACGCTTCAAGTCGGTTTAATTTCAGATGATTGAATCCTATATTTTTAATTAAATTTAAAGATTTTTCTGCTAATCCTTTACTCCAAAAAGAAGGAATTACCCAAATTCCTACCTGAGCTCGAGAATGCTGCCAATTAATACTCCAAAGACTAACCGAGCCAATTTTCACTCTATTAAGTCTATATACTTCGATTATAAAATTAAATTGAAGTTTATTTTCCCAATATTTTAAATAACCTTTAATTAATCTTCTCGAATGTTCTAAATTCTTTAATGGGCCTATTGATAAATAGGAGGTTAAATTCCTGTTATTTAAGCTATTGAATACAAATTCTACATCATCTTTCGAAATTTTTCTTAGAAAGAGATTTCCATCATTAATTTCTTCAACAATTTCAGAGTTTCTAATCATATTTTCAAATTCGAGATTATTATCTCTTATAATAAAAAAAGTATTTATAAATATTTCAAAAAAAAAAGATAAAAAAGTAAAATGAAAAAATGGAATTTAATATTGTTTATAAGCCACCAGTGAAGTTTGGGTCCCTTCTTTTTAGAAACGCTTGTATACCTTCATTAACATCTGAAGATCCAGCATTGACTCCAAAACCTAACATTTCAAATTGATTCCCAATTTCTAAAGGTACTTGGGTTCCGAATTTTACTGCTTTCTTTATACATAATAGACTAGTTGTAGGTCCACGCCCTAACCATGAAGCTTTTTCATGTATAAGTTTTTCAAATTCTTCTCCATCATCACAAAGATAACTTACATGTCCCCATTCAAGCATTTTCTCTGCTGATACACGTTCTCCGAAATAAATCATATTCAATGCTCGATTTAACCCTATACGTCTTGCCATTCTTTGAGTACCTCCATTTCCGGGAAAAATACCTCTAGCTATTTCAGGAAATCCGAAAAATGATCTTTTGGTGGCAATTAAGATATCGCAGACAAGAGAAAGTTCACATCCACCTCCGAAAGCATACCCGTCTACTGCTCCAATTACTGGTTTTGGAAATTGTTCAATTAACGAGTAATATCTATGCTTTTGCTGCATTGCTATTGTCCAATGAGCAGGAATATTTGGTTTTAATCCTTTTCCCATTGGAGAAGATAAATCAGCACCAGCAGAAAACGCAGGTTTTTTTGTAACATTTTTAGTTCCGCGTAGGACTATACATCTAACGCTACTATCAGTTTCGAATTGTTCCATTGCTTCATAAATTTCTCTTAACGTTTGCGTTGTAAGGGCATTTAATTTATCTGGTCTGTTAATTGATATAACCGCATAATTACCTTCTTCATTTTTCTCTACCATTACATGTTCAAATTTCTTTTCTGACATTTACTCTTACCTCTTTTAAATGATTTTAACAATCTTTAAAATGTAGATTTAAAGATAATTAGTATTATTTTTATTGAAATTAAAAATTTTCAAATTGAAGGTTTTTAGTATCCTTTTATTTTAAGAAGATCTAAAAAAAAATAAGAAGAAAATTAAATATTTTGTGTTTATTTCCGCATTTCAAGAAATTTTCCAGTTTTCATATATTCACAAGGTCTTAAATAATCCTTGCCTGTTTTATCAGCTAATTCCTCTAACATTTCTGTCCATTTCTGATATTGTTTTTTACCCATACCGAATGGTCCTGGTACATTCATTCCTGCCATGTTTGCGTCATCAATAATTTTATATCCTGTAGCGACTCCTTCTTCCAATAAACGACACCCTTCATTCAAAAGTATAGCCATTTGCATCTCTGCTGAAAACAAATCTGCTTTTGTTGATTTATCAATAGTGGGACGCCCTTTAGGGGTGAGATTTTCTTTCCAATTATAGAATCCTTGTCCAGTTTTTCTGCCAAGTTTATTTTCTTCAACCATTTTAGAAATTACTTTACCTGGTTTAAAGTCCGGGGAAAGTGTTTCAGCATAATAATTATCTATATGGTAAAGAGTATCAATTCCAACATAATCTGTTAATTCTACAGGACCCATTGGTGCTACTGCAGCAACGTCTGCATCTAAATTTTCCCATGGTATTCCATTTTCAGCTGCTTTGTCAAAAATCCAATGTAAATAAATGTGGACTGGTGCATTTAACCTATTGACGATAAATCCAGGTCTATCTTTTAATACAGGAGCAATATACCTTTTACCTCTGAGGACTGGCAAGTTTTTAGCAACATCCAATGCTTTGTTAAAGGTATCTTCTGAAGTATCTTCTCCTTTTATAACTTCAATACATGCCATAAGTGGAACTGGATTGAAGAAGTGCATACCACAAACTCTATCAGAGGCACCACAATCTTTACCAATTTCAGTAATACTCATTGTGGAAGTATTTGAAGCAAAAATTATATTTGAAGGACCATTGTCCATTGTTGTTTTGCAAACTTGCTTCTTTACATCCATTTTTTCAATAACAGCTTCAATAACCATATCTGCATCCTTCACTGCTGATGCCAAATCGGTTGATTTTTTACATCTTGCCATCACATCGGCAGCAGTCACACCCTCTCCTAATTTGCCTTTTTCCTCAGATTTTTTTACACCGACTTCTATACCTGAATAGGCTTTATTAACTAACTCATCATTAATATCAACTAATGTGACATTATAGCCTGCCATTAAAGCAACTTGAGCAATGCCTTGCCCCATAAGACCTACGCCTAATGTTACTATATTTTTTATTTCAGACATATTATTTATTCATCCTCTTAAATTAACTCGGAAAATAGTATTTGTAATGGAAAATTCAACATGTATTATATTTTTTTTCCATTTTTGACGTTTGACAATAAAAAAGTGAAATTAAAATGATTTAATTTAACCAGCAAATTTTTAAAATTCAATAGTTTTACCTCAGAAAATGAAAAATAATTGTTTATTTTCATTAAAGCTAAACTAAATTATATTTTGAAATATAATTAATAAAGTAAATCCAATTTCAATTAATAATAAAAGAAAATTAATAGATTAATTTTCATAATAATGTTAGAAATCTAGAATTTTTACAATTTATTCTAAGATTTTCGTTTGTTTACAAAAATATTATAAAAAGAGGTTTGAAAAATAAAAATAGCAAAAATTAAAGGAATTGAAATTAAGCTTCACTTGTCTACTTTATTAATTATAGCATTGGTTGGTTTTTATTCAATAAGCTTTTATCTTTCCATTGTACCAAGTGGATCATTAATAGATTTAATAATTGTAGGCTTAATTAATGGAATTATTTTATTATTATCGATATTAATCCATGAATTAAGTCATTCAATAGTGGCGCAAAAATATGGTCTTGAAGTAAAAGAAATTGAGCTATATTTATTCGGAGGTGTTTCTAAGATCGAAGAAGAACCAAGAACTCCTAAATCTGAAATGGTTATCTCAATAGTTGGTCCATTATCAAGTATTATTATTGGAATTGGACTCTTATCTTTGCTTGTTTTATTGCAAAATCTTCCCACTGTAATATTGGTAACTTTATTATATTCTGGCATTTCTAACGTTGGATTAGGTATTTTTAATTTAATTCCTGCTTTTCCTATTGATGGAGGACGAGTATTAAGAGCTTTTCTATGGAAACGAAGAAAAAATTTATTATCAGCAACAAAATCTGCTTCAAAAGTAGGAAGTTTCTTTGGTTATGCTTTGATAGCTTATGGTTTTCTGCAAATTTTAACCATTGGTGTATTTAGTGGAATGTGGTTAGTATTTATTGGATCATTCTTGAATTCTTCGGCAAAACAAGCGTATTTTCAAACAAGAAACGATGTAATTTTATCAAACATTAGTGTTAAAGATATGCTTAGTGTACCAAATTTGGGCATTCCTTTTAATGTAAAGCTTAATGAAGCGTTAAGGGACTTTTTCATCCCATATAAAAAATCATACTTCCCAGTGATTCGAGCACACGATATTGTAGGAATAATATCTATTGAAAATATTAAGAAAGTACCTATA
>JBHLPN010000299.1:0-3929 GCA_048939445.1 Promethearchaeota archaeon
GACGAAAAAATTAGAGGACTAATTCTAACTAACAATGGAACTTCTTTTAGCACAGGAGTTGATTTAGGAGCTATTGATGGAAGTAACCATGAAGCAGTGAAATTTCTAGAAGGAACCGCAGCAAGAATATGTAAATTATTATATTATGGAAAACCTGCTATTTGTGCAATTAATGGAAGGACAATGGGGGAGGGTGTTGTTTTTTCAGCATGTTGTGATTATCGAGTTGCTACTGAAGAAAGTTTTTTTCAGATGCCAGAAATATTTTCTGGAATATTTACTGGTACTGGGTGTTTAGTTCTCTTTTCTAGAATACTTGGGATTCCTTGGACTAAAAAAATGTGTATGTTTGCTGAGAAAATTAAAGCAAACAAAGCCATAAAGATAGGTTTAATAGATCATATTGTAAGTAATAAAGAAGAATTAATGAAAGTTGCATTAGATAAAGCAAAGTTCCTGTTTACTAAAAATCAAACAGTTCTGAATGCTATTAAACTGTGTAGCAATCATCTCCATGATAAAACATACCTAAAAGCACTCGAACTCGAAAAAATTGGTTCAGCTTGGTATGAATCTGAAGATAAAATACAATTTATCAAAGATTTTAGAAAAAAATGTATATAAGAAAAAGAAGATAAACAATGTCATTGGAAAATATTGATTATGGAAACTTTATTGAATTTTCAATAAAAAAGAAGTTTGGGATTATAAAATTAAATCGAGTTCATAGAGGAAATGCGATTACTATTGAGATGGCAAAGAATCTTAAAAAAGCTATTGAATTTTGCCAAAATTCAGAAAAAATTAGAGGAATAATATTAACTGGAAATGGAACGTCCTTTACTACTGGAATGGATATTTATGAAATTAATGGAAGTGACCATGTTGCTGTAAAAGAATATGAAAAAACAGCAGCATCAATACAAGAATTATTCTATTATGGGAAGCCTGTTATTAGTGCTATCAATGGTAAAGCGATGGGTGACGGTGTTGCCTATGCTTTATGTTCTGATTATAGAATCGCTGTGAAAGATTGTTATTTTATGATGCCAGAAATAACCATAGGTGTTTTTCCAGGTACAGGTATCATTGTATTAATGTCAAGAGTCATCGGAATCCCCTGGACAAAAAAAATACTTATGTTTGCTGAAAAAATTAGTGCCGAGAAGGCATTAGAAATCGGTTTAATAGATCAAATTGTGGAAAACCAAGAAGAATTAATAAAAGTTG
Source organism: Promethearchaeota archaeon (assembly GCA_048939445.1). Classification (GTDB taxonomy): domain Archaea; phylum Asgardarchaeota; class Lokiarchaeia; order Sigyniarchaeales; family SOKP01; genus Loki-b32. Next base: position 1,231 of record JBHLPN010000299.1, read on the forward strand.
CATTAGATAAAGCAAAATTTCTGTTTACTAAAAATCAGACAGTTATGAATGCTATAAAATTATGCAGTAATCATTTATCTGATAAATCTTATAATGAAGCTTATGAACTAGAGAAAATCGGTTCAGCTTGGTATGAATATGAAGATAAAGAGAAATATATCAAGGATTTTAGAAAAAAATTCTATTAAGACAACATTTTTTTTGTCTTTAACATTTCATTTTTTAATCATTTTTTATAATGATAAATTAAAAAACGAAATTTTGAATTGCATAAGATTAAAATCTAAACTCATTTTATAGAAATTAGTTATCTATAGATAATTGACCTAAGATAAACTGTAATTAAGGAAAACAAAAGAATCTAACTATAAAAAGAATAATTTAATTTAACTAGCGTTAAGGTGATAAATTTTGCCTAAAGAGGATGATTCAAAAGTTTTTATTGGTAGAAAGAAATCAATGGCTTATGTGATGGCTGCTATGGTTGTTTTAAACGAAAAACCGGTGAGATTATTAGCTCGAGGTAGATCTATTTCTCGAGCTGTCGATGTTGCTGAAATTTTAATAAATAAATTTGTATCAGGAGCCAGATACGGTGAAATTCTGATTGGCACTGAAACGATTACAAATAGAGATGGAACTGATAGCAATGTCTCATCAATTGAGATTGAAATTCTTCCGCCAAAAAAGAAATAAAGAAAAATCTAAAAATATTCAGGAGAAAATCAGGAGACTTTCTCGTATCTTTTTTTTATTTTATTTTTTTACTGATTTATTTATTCTTTGGTAAATTTATATTCATCAATATCAATTACAGGTCGATATCCAATTTTTTGATAGATACTATTTGAAATTGGATTCATTAAATCAGTAAATAGAAAGCAGAAAATATTTCCTTCTTCTAATATTTGTTTACTAAGCTTAGCCACACATTCAGTTGCATAGCCCCTTCTTCTTAAATCTGATGGTGTATAAACTAAATTCACTAAATTTCCATTCGGGGTTTTGCCTGCCTTTCGTGCCATAGAAACTACTTTTTTATTTTCCATTAATAAAAAAATTTTTTTATTTTTAATATCATCCACTAAATTTTTTCGTGATCTGATTATTTGACTCTCAGTAGTTTCAGGTAAGGCTTCAAGAATAAATTCTTTTGCCCAGGTTAATATGAGAGATTGATTTGCTTCACTCCCTATAATAAATTTTCTATTTCCTAAAGTTTCTTCCGCTACTTTTTCTAGCTCATAAATCCTTTCGTTTCTTATTATTTGAGATTTTCTTTTCTTATATTTGCACCATAGTTGAGCAAATCTGTGTGCTCCTTCTTTAAAACCCAAAACACCTGGTAATTCTATATTTTTTTGAAGAAGAGCTTTAGCTAATAAATCAATAGAACTTATATCATCGGTATAAGAAAGAACCTGATTATAAGGGGGAGTCCTTAAAGATACAAGCTTAATTTTATCATTTTCTTTTACAGTTATTAAAATGGGGCTTTCTTCTCCATATCTTTTTTGATTAATTTTGATTGTATTAAGAATTGAAAAAAGAAGATTGTTTTTAGCTTCATTTCTTAATAAAAAATCAGAGACGATATGATAAAATTCATCAATATCTTCATGGAACTTGACTTCCATAATTATCTAAGAAGATAACTTCGTTAAAAAGTTCTAACCTAATGAAGTTATATTTCTTCCAAATTTTAAAGATCTTTTTTTAAATTTTCAAGTTTTTTTATAAGCTTTTCAACTTTAGTATTGGTAATGTTTTGAGCATCTATACTTAATATTAAATCCAGAAAGTCTCTGATAATAGGATGTTGGAACACAACGCACTCCTGGTTTAATGTATTCACCTCCAATATTAACGCGGAATCTAATTTTTCCCCCATACCTAATACGTCCTTAAAAAATAATTCATTATTATCTGTATATGATAAAATCAAAATATCTTCTGCTATTTGAGAACCATCACTCTTTCTATAAATTTTAAATTCACACAAAAATTACTATCATCTCATTTTTTAATGATTTTTCTGATATAATTTATAAAATAATGTATTTATATTAAATATTCATTCTTTACTTGGTTTCTAATATTTAATTGAATTTAACAGAATTCAGAAGATAAATTATGTTAAAAATGGAAAAAGAAGATATATGCTACATGTCTGCTTATGAAATGAGAGAAAAAATAAAAAATCAGGAAATCACTTCAGAAGAAATTACCGAAATTATTATCGAAAGAATTGAAAAAATCAATCCAATAATTAATGCTTATTGTACGCCTACCTTTGATTTAGCTAGAGACTTAGCGAAGAATGCAGATCAAGCTGTTAAAAAGGGAGAAAAATTAGGTTTATTGCATGGAGTACCAATATCAATTAAAGATGAAACAGAAACCAAAGGAATCAGAACCACTTATGGCAGTATATTGATGGAAAATAATATACCTGAAACCGATGCAACTATTATTAAAAGATTGAGAGACGAGGGCATAGTAATATTAGGTAAGACTAACACGCCTGCCTTTGGTTATAAAGGAGAAACGGATAATTTAATTTTTGGAATAACCAAAAATCCTTGGAATATGAATAGAACTCCCGGAGGATCCAGTGGTGGAGCTGCTAGTGCAGTTGCTTCAGGTTTAAGTCCGATTGCGACTGGATCAGATGGAGGAGGATCTATAAGAATTCCTAG
>JBHLPN010000300.1:0-3928 GCA_048939445.1 Promethearchaeota archaeon
TAGACATTTTTTCTGGAAATTGGGGATACTCTGTTTCTATTGTAATGGGCAAAGATGTTTGGTCTTTAATTATGTTGAGATTACCTAGAACAATTGATATTGCTATTTTTTCAATATTAATTGCTGGTTTTTTAGGAATTAAAACGGGCGTAATTTCAGCAGCTCATAGAAATAAACCTAAAGACACAATATTAAGAGGAATAGCACTTATTGGAGTTTCTATACCAGTATTCTATCTTGGATTACTGCTTCAATATACATTAGCTTATGTCATACCAATATTTCCTGCGGTTGGATTCAAAAATTTAGCTTATAGAGATCCTGAATTTATAACCGGCTTTCGAATAATTGATGCTTTAATATCAGGAGAGTTATACTTAATAATTGACTATTTTTACCATTTAGTATTACCTGTATTCTGCTTGTCATTTGTAAATCTTGCGGGAATTACTCGACATACACGTTCAAGTATGTTAGAAGTTCTAGAACAAGATTTTATTAGAACTGCTAGAGCAAAAGGATGTAAAGAGAAGGAGGTAATAAATGTGCATGCGCTAAAAAATTCATTAATTCCTACTACAACAGTGATAGGACTAAATTTTGCTAGTTTATTAGGTGGATCCGTACTCACTGAGTACACATTTGGATTAAAAGGAATAGGACAACTTCTAATCAGCGCTATTCTCCAAAATGACTATTGGGTAATAAACGCGATAATTTTTGTAATTGCGATTTTTTTTGTTTGTATAAACCTAGTAGTGGATATATCGTATGGTATTTTTGATCCAAGGATCAGGTACTAAATTTTAAATAAATTTCTTGTTCGTCTGACTTATTTTTATTTAAAATATAATAAATTTGATTAAATTAGTTGTCAGCAAAGAATATTGCGTTCAAAAATATCTTTTTATTCTATTTATGAAGATTTAGATGAGAAATAAAAATAAGTTTAAATATTAAAGTATCATAATTATACTCTTGAGGGAATGAGAAATACAAATAATATCCCCTATATAATAGTGAACTCCACTAATGTGAGGAAATTTCCTAATTAAAATGGTAACTAATCTTATAAAATCTTAGACTTTTAAGATTTTAATTTTTTCTCATCTCCCTCATTCTCTTTTTTAGCCTTATACTTAATTAACCCAAGTTATGAAATTTTTAATTAAAATAAGATTTAAAGGATAAATTATATTTAATTTAATATTAAACACCATATATTTTTTATAAAGATAGGAGATTTTTGTGGATTTTGAAAACCTAACTGAACTAGTAATTGAATTAGAAGTAGATGATATTGCTGATGCAGTAAAGGAAGCATTATACGAGGGTAAAGATGCTTTCGATATATTGAACGCTTTAACAAAAGGTATGGATGAAGTTGGACGTCTTTATGAAGAAAAAGAATATTATTTAACGGAACTTGTTCTAGCTGGAGAAACAATGAAGGAAGCCTTTAATGTCTTGAAACCCGCTTTAGCTGCTTCAGATAAATCAGAAGATAAAGTGAAAGTAATTTTAGCTACAGTTAAAGGAGATAATCATGACATAGGAAAGAATATATTAGCTTCTCTTCTTTTAAGTTCTGGATTTGAATTATATGATTTAGGGATGGATGTTGATGAGAATACTATAGTTGAAAAAGTAAAGGAAACAGGAGCAAGTATAGTTGCTTTAAGTACTTTATTAACTATGACAGTAGAACATATTAAGGTTGTTCATGAAGCTTTACAATTAGCAGGAGTTCGTGATAAAGTTAAAATGATCGTAGGAGGAGCTCCTTTAAACATGGAACTCGCAAAAAGGCTTGGAGCTGATGACTTTGCAGACGATGCTGTTGACGGAGTAAAACATATTAAAAGACTAGCAGGAAGTGAATAAATGTTTACTTTCAGTTTTGGTTATTATTTCATCATTTTCACTTTTCCCACATATTCTACTTAAAGATTTATAAAATATAACTGTCTTTTTTTATTAGTTTTATATAATTTTCTTAGTTATTATTAAAGTTTATTAAATTATAATGAGAAGATTTATACTCTTTTTGAATCGTTTATATCTCAAGGAAAATCTTATAATAGAATCCTTTCAAGGAGGTTTTTGAGTTGAATAATGTAGAAAATGAAAGAATTGATATTGATGAAGAACTAGATACTCGAGGGTTATATTGTCCTGAACCATTGTTTGAAGTGAGAAATTTAAGTGAAACTCTTAATGTAGGGCAATGTTTTAAAGTTATTGCTGATGATCCCGCGGCAGAAGAGGATCTTAAAAGATGGGCTAAAAGAACAAATACAAAAGTTGTAGAATTTAGTAAAGAAGGCGATGATTTGATATTTGTTTTTAAGAAAATGAAATAAACAAGAGAGAAAAAAATGAGTGTGTATTTAGATTATCAAGCAGCTAAACCAGTGGATCCCCGTGTATTTGAGGCTATGAAACCCTACTTCACTAAAGAATTTGGAAATCCATCTTCATTACATAATTATGGATATTCCGCTACTAATTCTTTAGAAGAAGCTCGGCTTAAAATTGCTAAATTTATTAATGCTCCAAGTCCAGATAGCATAATTTTTACTTCTGGAGGTACCGAATCAAATAATTTAGGAATAATTGGTGCAGCTCTTCTTAATAAGAGAAAAGGAAATCACATAATAATCTCAGAGATTGAGCATATTTCGATATTAAATATAGCTAAATTTTTAGAAAAACAAGGATTTAGAGTAAGCAGAGTTCCCGTGGACAGATTTGGTATAATTAACATTGGTAAATTAGAGCGAATAATCACTGATGAGACAATTTTAATCTCGATTTCTACAGCTAGTAATGAAATTGGTTCACTTCAGCCCGTAGAAGAAATTGCAAAACTAGCTCAAAACAAAAAGATTTGGTTTCATTCTGATGCAATAGCAAGTGAAAGTACCATACCTATTGATGTAGAAAAAGTTCCTTTTGATTTATTGACTTTATCTTCGAATGATATTTATGGTCCAAGGGGTGTAGGAGCTTTATACCTTAAGAAAGGAGTAAGAGTAAACCCTTTACTTATTGGAGGAGGTCAAGAAAGAGGTATAAGGTCTGGATCTGAAAATATGCCAGGGATAATGGGATTTTCCAAAGCAGCTGAAATAATGAAGGCTGAAATAAATGAAGAAGCTGCTAGATTAAAGATCCTTAGGGATAAATTAATTAGAGAAGTTTTAAAAATACCTAAATCATATTTAAATGGGCACCCTGAGAAAAGGACGCCCCATAATGCCAATTTCCGGTTTGATTATATTGAAGGCGAATCATTACTTCTATCCTTAAAAGATGAAAAAGTAGAGGTGGCAACAGGTTCTGCCTGTTCATCAAAGACTCTAGAACCATCCCATACTCTTATTTCATGTGGTTTATTACATGAGGAAGCACATGGGAGTTTATTATTAACTTTAGGGAGATTTACAGAAGAAAAAGATATTGATAAAATAATAGAAGTATTACCCGGAATAGTAAGAAGGCTAAGAATTTTGTCACCACTAACGCCTTCAGATTTATTAAAAAAATTACAAGAGGAGGAAAATTAAATGAGTGTACATAAATATAGTGATAAGGTAATGGACCATTTTCGTAATCCACGAAATGTAGGGATAATTGAAAATCCTGATGGATATGGAAAGGTTGGAAATCCGGTATGCGGAGATTTGATGGAAATATTCATAAAAGTAGGGAAAAATGACAAAGGTGAAGATATCATTGATGATATTAAATTCAAAACTTTTGGTTGTGGATCTGCTGTATCGACTTCATCAATGGTAACTGAGATGGCCAAAGGAATGACACTTGATGATGCTTATAAGATTACTCGAAGTGACGTAGCAGAGGAATTAGACGGCTTACCTCCTATCAAAATGCATTGTTCAAATCTAGCCGCAGATGCACTAAA
>JBHLPN010000301.1:0-3917 GCA_048939445.1 Promethearchaeota archaeon
GTTATACTGAAAATGTATGGAAAAAATAATTATAAAAATAGTTAAATTATAGCATTTATTGGGAAATATAAAATAATTGAGAGTATTGCCGCTATTGGAAATGTTAAAAACCAGATTGCAACTATTTTCCATAAACCTTTCTTAGTAGGAGTGTGGCTTGCTTTAGATAATCCGACTAGAGATGCAACTAACATGTGAGATCCAGATAAAGGAATTCCTAAAGTTGTGCCCAGAAATAATATTGCTGCTGTAGGTATTTGTGCGGCAAAAGCTGTACTTGGATACAACTCCGTAATTCTACCAACACTTTTAATTACTCCTCGGCCAAGAACAATTAAACCCCCTGCTAAGCTTAAGCCTGTTATCAAAAGAAGAATATCTATTTGGAATTCTCCCACACCAACAACAATACCTACTGCATTTGAACAATCATTTCCCGCTCTCGAAAAAGCTGTAATGCAGATAACTATTAAAACTATATAGGTGAAGATTTTTTCATTTTTTTCTAAGCTTTGAAATCCATTCAAATGTTTTACTTTATATTTATACATAAGCTTATAAACGAAGAAGGAGACAACGTACCCAATAACTGGAGATAATACCCACCAGATGCTTAATTCAGTGATTTTTAGTAAGTCAAGGCTAGCATTCGGAATAATTATTCCAAGCCCTATAATTGCTCCGATCGTTGCATGAGTAGTAGAGATTGGTAACCCTAATGCTGAAGATAGTATCAACCAAATTGCAGTAGATATTAAGATTGTGATAACAGTTGCATAATCAAGATCTACTAGTGGTGGAGGGGGTCCCAAGATGCCTTTTCCCACAGTTTTACTTACAGCCTCACCTAATATGAAAGCTCCTGTGATTGCTAAAATTGAAGCTAATATCATAATACGCTTCATATTTAGAATTCTCGAACCATAGATTCCAGCAAATGTTTCATCATTTCCACCTATTCCAAATGCAATTATGATTGCTATAACTAAAAACACAACCATTATAATTGAAAAAACCATTTGAATCGCCTTTAATTATTTGCTAGGATATTTCACAATTAAACTTCTTAAAAAATCGCTAATCTCTTCAGCTCTTAAAATCATGTCAAAAAGTTTTATAATTATTTTAGACGTTAGGTATACTCGAAGAGATTTTTCTTGAGGTTTTTTATAAATTACCCCTAATATTTTATATTTTGCTTCGCGGGCACTCCGTTTTAGCGTTTCAATATGGAAACTATTTTGATAAGCAGTTTTAAAATCAGTTTCCATAAGATTTACCATATCTACTAAATTGTCAATTGTTTCTTGATACAAGTCGTTTAAAGTCTTTAAATCTTCTTTTATATCATCAAATAGTTCAAAGGGATATACTTTCAGCCCCCTTGCTAGCTCTTCTGAGTTATCTGAAATAATATCTAAATATTTAATCATTCTATAACGATCCTCGACCAAAAAAGGAAGAGCTCGCTTATCCTTGTAAAGTATATTAATATATTCCTCTTTAGCACGGTCCGCATTATGTTCGGATTGTATTACTTTATCTAATTTTTTCTTATTTATTTTCCCGCTTGTCAGATCATTAATACAATCATGAAGTAATAGAGAACCGTTTAAGACTTCTGTATGAAATTTGTTTGCCGCATTTAGCAGTATTGTTCTTTTATCACTTTTAAGTTTTAATTTCATTCTATTCACGTTAACAATTCTTTAATAATAGATGCAATAGTCTACATATCATTTATTTCTTAAAAAAAATTACTATTTTAGCTTTCATAATATAAGTATTCAAATTCAAATTTAAGAAAATATTATTACATATTACAATTTTAACATCTAAAATACATTAAAATATGTCTTGCCTTTTCTTGAAATAAAGTTTGATGATATAATTTTTGACCCAATAGTTCAAACATTTTGCGTAAATCCTAATTTTAAATGTCCCAGTTATGCTCATTCATGGGCCTGTCCTCCAGAGGCTCCATATTTAGAACAAGAAGTCTCTCAATATAAACAATTTTATCTTATTTTTGTTAAATACAATTTAGGAAGATATATTGAAAAAGAAAAGGTAAAACACCCAAAAAGAAGTGAAAAGAGCATCAGAAATGCCTTTTTTATGAAGAATTTACTACGAGATAAGTTAGAACAAGAAATCAAGTTTTTCATTGATGAAAAACAATTGCCGTTTAAAGAAAGACTTATATTATGGGATGGATTTTGTAGAATATGTTTTAATGAAAAAGATCGGGGGTGTACTTATGATAATGGTGAACCTTGTCGATATCCAGATAAAAAGAGATATTCTATGGAAGCAGTTGGAATTAACGTACATCAAACTGTTAAGAATTTAAAATTTAATATAGAATGGCCACCTAGTGATTTTGTATATCGTTTTGGTTTAGTTTGTTTTAAATGAACAAAAATTAAAAATAAAAAAATATTAAAATTCAACATCTTCTATTACTATGGTTTCCTTTCGATCTGGTCCAATCGAAACCATAGCAATATTCGTTTTAAGTATTTCTCCAATTTTTTGAATATATATTTTCATTGTCTCTGGAACAGCATTATACCCACTTCTTGCAATATCTAACCATTCTTCTCTAGTTTTTTCTTCCCAACCTTCAAAAGTTTTATAAATTGGTTTACAATCTTCAATTATTTCCGATTGGATTGGCCAACTTTCAAGTTCCTTACCGTTTAATTTATAACCAATACATATTTTGATTGGATTAATCCCTTGTAACGCATCTAATAGAGTGATTATGACTTTATCAACACCATTAATCATTATTCCATATTGTATATTAAAAAGGTCTAACCACCCAACTCTTCGTGGTCTTCCAGTTACGGTTCCATATTCATGCCCTTGCTCTCGGATCTTATCCGCTGTATCATTGAATAATTCTGTTGGAAATTTACCCTCTCCAACACGAGAAGTATATGCCTTTACTATTCCAATTATTTTATTAATCTTTTTAGGTGGGATTCCAGTACCTGCAGAGATTCCAAGAGCATTTGCATTTGAGGATGTACCAAATGGATAATAACCATGGTCCAAACCAAGTAAACTTCCTTGAGCTGCTTCAAAAAGAACTTTTTTTCCATAGTCAATAGCTTTATTCAAATAATATGCTGTATCAACTACATAAGGTTTTAGTTGTTCACCATAGGATTTATATTCCTCATAAATGGCTTCTAAATCAACATTCCAGCTTGGATCATAGACATTGATGAGTTCTTTTTTAATTTTAAATAACTTCTCTAACTTTGGTTTTAAAATCTTAGGATTTATTAAATCAAAGATTCTTAAACCCCATCGAGCTGCTTTATCAGAATATGCAGGGCCGATTCCTCTCTTAGTTGTACCAGCAGCATAATTTCCTTTTGTTTTTTCTTCTAACCCATCTAAAATACGATGAAATGGAAAAATTACATGAGCAGTAGAACTAAGCTTCAAATTAATTTTTTTTCGTAATTTCTTTAGATTTTCAATTTCTTCAAGCAAAACTTTCGGATCAACAACGCAACCATTTGCTATTACTCCTTCTTTTTCTAACGGAGCTCCAGATGGCATTAATTTAAATTTATATTTGATTCCATTGGCATTTATTGTATGACCTGCATTATTTCCACCATTATATCTAACGACAATATCCGCCTTCTGCGCTAAAAAATCAACAAATTTGCCTTTGCCTTCGTTTAGGGTTAGTATGCGACTTGCTAAACTAAGCTCCCCACGAAAGGCCTATGACGGCAATGGTATTACTCATACATTATCTTCCTTTTGATAATTTTGTATAATCTAATTCTTAAATTAATCCAAAAAAGATTATTATATACAATTTAAAAAATTTTTGGTATGAAGAAAGGAAATAAATTAAATAGGTAATGATTTTTATATATGAATTTTCT
>JBHLPN010000302.1:0-2157 GCA_048939445.1 Promethearchaeota archaeon
CTTCTGATATAATTGCTATTATTCCTGAAATTAACGGACCAATAAGTGCTGTACTATGGTTTTCATCTGCTAATAACCCGGGATATTCAATTTCAAGCCCTACCACATAAATAATTGATGCTACAATAATTAAAACTCCCGTTATAATCCATACATAGTTTAACTTTTTATGTTGTCGTTTATATAAGATTGAGGTAAGAATCAAAAGTGTAGCACCAATTAAAATCATCACCGTACTAGAGATTCCATATATAAGAAAAGCTACTTCTAAAAAGCGAATTCCAATATCTGTAGATACCTCCAAACCCCAAAACCACACAAAAAAGGAATAACTTGGCACGATTACACCCCATGCTGGTGCTAAAATTGATATAAACGCTATGATACCAGCAATTAGAGAGAAAATCCATATTTTTTCTTTAATCTTCATATTTTTAGATTACTTAATTTAGTTTTAGTTAACAAAATTGAATCCTTCTTGATATAAAAGAATTCTTCTAAATCACTTAATTTAATTCCATAAAAGCTTAAAAATAAAAATGTTTTAATTCTAATTTAGCATCTTAAAATTGATCCATGATCAAAGTCTATACCTCTGCTGTAGTTATTATCCCTCCACAGGAAAAATGGGCACCAATACAAGAAATTCGTAAAAGATATGATCGTCAAATTAATCGGTGGATGCCCCATATAACTCTACTTTATCCTTTTAGACCTGAAGATGAATATTCAATACTAGAAAAGGATTTTTTAGATAAATGTAAATCAATTGAACCTTTTGAAATTGATTTAAAAGAATTTCATTATTTTAATCATGGTCGTCAAAGGTATACATTATGGCTTAAACCAGAACCGGTTGATTTAATTAAAGATTTACAAATTAAAATTCTCAAAATGGTATCAGATTGTAATGATGTAAATAAATATAAGAAAGGCTTTAACCCACATTTAAGTGTTGGTCAAGTTAGAGGTAAAAACAAACTCTTACAGATTATTAAGAACATAGAAAACAGTTGGAAAGAAATCACATTTCTTCTGAATGAGATTTTTTTTATCTCCCGTGAAGATAGTAAAACCTCAAGGTTTGAAATAAAAAAACGAATAAAACTTCAAAAAGAATGATTAAAATTTTATATTGGAATTTCATTAATTAATTAATTAAAAACTGAAAAATTTCAAAAAGCAACTTTAGTAGAATCATGTCAAAGGATGAAAAAGAAGGCGAAATAGTGTTTCAAGGACAAACAGAGATGATCTTCAAAATAATTGTGATAGGAGATCCTGCTGTTGGTAAAACTAGCCTTTTGACAAATTTCTGTGGCGAAAAATTCGAATATGAATATATACCGACCGTAGGTGTAAATATTACAAAAGAACCAGTCACAATTAAGGATGATATGGGCAAGGACACCACAGTTAATCTTATGATTTGGGATATCGCTGGACAACCGCAATTTTATATGTTACATCGACCTTATTTTAACGGGGCTGATGGAATGATGTTAGTCTACGACATAACACGCTCCAGTTCATTCTCAAACGTGAATAATTGGTTTAGTACAAGCGTGAAATATGGGTTATCTTCAATCCCACGCATCCTAATTGGAAATAAGATTGACCTTAAAGATGAAAGAAAAATAATTCTTCCTATGGCTGAACATTTGAGTGAAAAGATTAATGCTCCGTTTTTTGAAACCTCTGCATTAACCGGAGAAAATGTTCCAGTTATATTTCAGAAAATCGCTGAGCTCACATTACGTTCAAAATTAGAAGAACAATAGGAATTTTTTTTTCACATTCTACTTATATGTTATAAAAATCTTTTCTTCATTAGTTTTTTTTGACCAAAAACAAGAAATTTTATCCTTTAACAGATAATTTATTAGTCCAAAAATTAATTTTTTCTTTTAGATTTTCTTTTATATTATCTGGAATTGTTTCTAAACCATTTATTTTACTTGCAAATTGTCCAATTTCATAGAGAATTCTATGACCTCCAGTAAAAACAAAGATGTCTTCCTTGATATTCTCTAAACTTTCAACTACATGTTGAGGATCATCATTTTCTCTAATATAATTCTCTAATGCGTTAAATTGATCGATTATTGCTTGCTTTTTATCAGTAGCAGAGGTATTTCGTTCAATTTCTTCACTTTT
>JBHLPN010000302.1:2257-3893 GCA_048939445.1 Promethearchaeota archaeon
ACGAAAGACGGTAAGTCGTTGTTATTTAGGAACTATGGAACATCTGATGTTGATAGAGATCTTTTAGCTGGTTTCTTAAGTGCTTTCTCAGGATTTATGAAAGAAATCAGTCAGAGTGAAATCAAAAACACACAGACGGAAGATTTTAAGTATTTTTATACAATCATTGACACTATCATTATAGTTTTATGTTCTGATCTCGATGAAGACGATTCCCCCATCAATTCAAAAATTCTAAGCATTAGAACCAAATTTCTAGAAAAATATGGAAACATTCTTAAAGATGGTAGTTGGGCAGGAAATCGAAGTTTATTTACTGAATTTGAAAAAGAGTTAGATGATATTATCTTAGGAGCAATTAAGGTCTCAATTATAGGATTTGGGGGCGTTGGAAAAACTACGCTTACAAAATTAATTTGTGGAAAGGATGTGGACCTTGAATATGTTCCAACAATCACTGCTGATATCGCTGCTTATGATGGAGATGAGTTTGAAAGATCAATAACCTTATGGGATTTTGCGGGGCAAAACCAATTTAGATCATTATGGAAAAGTCTTTTACAAGGAACAGACATTACTCTGTTGGTTACAGATTCTACATTTGAAAATATTAATAACTCAAAAGAGATAATTCATGATATTTTGGATAAGTTTTATCAAGATAAATTAGTGATAAGTATTGCTAATAAACAGGATCTACCAAACAGATTGACACCAGAATTTTGTGAAAGAATTTTATCTAGTGAGAAACGTATTATTAAAACTCATGGGATGATTGCTATTGAACCGATGTATAGAGAAAAAATATTAGCAATTTTGAAAGACGCTATAAAACAAATATCTTAAGATATAAAGAAGAATAATTTTAATTGAATCTATTAAGGATGAGTAATCTGATTGATTTTGATTTAGAAGAGATTGATTTGGAGCAATTGGAAGAAGGAATAAAAATTATAAAATTGCCTGAATTAACAGAGGAAGAAAAAAAGATTATTGACCCAATTGTTGCCCCTACTTCTGGTTTAAGAATTCAAATTCTTGACGTTAAAAATCAGGAGTATAAAGAGAAGTTTTTCTTGTCAAATAGAAAGCTCTTTCTATTTCTTAGGATGTTCAAAGCGATTAGTCAAAAATTCAAAGAAATGAAGAAAAATCAAAATTTGAATGTTTTAATTTTTACCGATGACCGACCAACTAAAGATGTATTACTTCAATTTTGTTCTGAAATTTTTGCTTATGATGGATACAAGATTTGTTATCAGAAAGATAATCCAGGAGAATCAAAAGTTTCTTCCCCTTATGGAGCAGCTTCGGTTGCATTATATGATGACATAAATTTAGTCATTGTTTTAACCGCAAGTCATAATGATTTATCTTGGAACGGTATAAAACTATATATAGATTACCCAATCCCTATGTCAGGCGATTTATTGAAGGATATTTCAAAAAAGGCTCTTAAAGTGCAAGAAATCTATTTACAATCTAACTTTACACCCATAAGTCTCGAAGCAGAGCAAAAAAATAACGATTATGTAGTAAATCTGTTATCTAATGTAATGGAAATAAAGAGTATAAAAGATAAAAATATAGTGATTTGGCCATATCTAGGAAAAGCTAGAGGAATTGTAAATCTATT
>JBHLPN010000004.1:0-41117 GCA_048939445.1 Promethearchaeota archaeon
AATGAGGTTATATCGAACCCTCCTGGCTTTGCTTCTTGAAATGCTAGGGTAGCATCACTTAATTTAATAGTTTCTGAGTGTTTATTATTATTAATGATCATTCTAATCTCAGTAAAAGGAGATAAAATTGTAGGCCAATTAGGTTCAATTTTATAATTAAATTCCAAAGTTGCATTTTTTATTTGAACATCTGCTCCTTGAATTTTATCTCCAATTTGATTCCAAGAAACTGACGAAAACTGCTCAACTTTACTCTCATATGTAAAGGTTAAATTGAATGATTTAAAAATTAAATAATTCCATAAGTCGTAATCGGGAAAATCATTATCTTCACAATAAATATCTAAACCCATAATTATAGTAAAATAAGAATGAGAAGGATCTTTTTCGAGAGCCAAATTAAGTGCAGTAATTAGATCACCTTCACTTACTGTTGGTAAAGATGTATCATTAATAGTTAAAATTGGAGGGTTATCTTGTCCTAAAGTAGTTGTTTTAAATTCTGCTACTCTAAAAGCATAGCTATTTTCTAAATCTGTAATTTCAATATAAAAAGTAGCAGAATCTCCAATTGCAAATTGGCCAACAGTGTCACCATCAGCATCTACATTAGAATTTACACTAGCATTAAAAATAACATCAAGAGCAACTGTTGATATCTCGTAATCTAATAAATCCTCCATTAAACTCACATTTCTTTTAAAATGAACACTTGGAAAATTATGAACTTGACCTGCCCCACCATTTTCATTTTCATCTAAATAATGATAAGTATAACAACCAGTTTCGTTTATTTTTGTAAGATCTGGTAAAAGCTTATCACCATTGTTATAAATTTCCCATCCAAACCATGAAGATGTATTAATCGTCCCAGAAAGCAAAGAAAATTCTTTTCTACTTCCCAAAATCTTATAATTAGCTGTATTATTACTAATATTTGCATCAATCGTTGAATTGTCTCCTTGGCTTCCTTTTGTAAAAAACCAATTATCTTGAGTTGAGAAATCATTATTTTTTAACCATTGTCTTTGAATAATTCTTGTTCCTGATGATTTTATATCATGGTTATTATTAGAATCAAAAGAATTTTCAATTGAAAATGGGAAAATCAAATAGAGATTAAGTAAAATAATAATAAATATGCAAAAAAACAAATATCTAGTATTTTTTTTATATTTCCTCTTTATCTCCTTGAGACATTTCATTATTGGAAACCCCCCTTATTATTTATTGTTTCTTGCTCTTTTTCAACTAAATCTGATGTTTTTTTTATTTTTTTTTCTGCTTCCACCTTAGTTGCTGATTTTAAGATACCTTGCTTTTCTATAAGAATTCTTTCAATTATATCTCCACGGTTTTCAAGTATTATTGACTTGAGTTTCCTTCCCTTTCTAACTTTTTTCCTCAGTTTCCTTATTTTCCGTACTATAGGAGGATATTTTAAGTAAGTTTGATAAATTGTGAAAATTGACACAATTCCAATAATTCCTCCAATTAATACATATAGGAGCACGGTCCAGAAAGGATTACTTGGGATATTGGCATTGATAATTATTTGATATGTTTCAAAAGAGTAATTTTCACCTGAAAACGCCGTAATTGAGATAGTATATGCTCCTGCAGGTATGTTATTAATAGTGGTATTATAAATTCCGTCATTATTATCATCTATAAACTCTCCTTGTCCTAAGTCCCATGTATAAGTTACTATTGCCCCTTTAACTGTTTCATCATAATCAGTGTTATTAACTATAACATCAATATTTACGCTTTCCCCTGGTTCAATATTTATAATATTGCTACCTAATACAGGTATAATTTCTGTACTAATTTTTCTAACATTTATTCTTAGATTTAATATTTGGGTTTCATGGTCCAAATTTTGAGCTTTTATTGTTAGAAAATTATCTCCCATGTTCAAATCTGCAGTACTATTAATTTCTGTTGTAAAGTGTTCATATATCAAACTTTCTGTTAAATTCTTTAAGACTCTATCTCCTGTTAGTAGAACATTTGCTCCAATTATGTGTGCCCCTGTTGAAATATTAGCAAATTTTACAGTTATATTTATTTGCTCTCCAATAGGTACATCTAAAAAAGGATTCAAAGTCTTATTTTGATTATTTATGAATAACTGTAAATTGGTATCGTAATCTGGTAAAGTCATTATATATGATATATTAAGAAAAACTTCAGTTATGGAAATATTAATGTTTTGGGAAAATTCAAAACTATCTTTCAAATAAACTTGAATAGAAACAGAGATATTAGCATTCATTTCAATGAAACCTGTAACATCGAAACCCCCAGATTTAGCGTCTTGAAAAGAAGCGTTTGCATTTGTTAATTTTATGGTACCTGCTTCGTACAGTTTATCATTAATGAAAAATCTGATTTCTGAGAGTGGTGCGATTATAGGCCATGACTTATCAACTTTGTATTTGTAATTAAATTTTGCTTCAGTAATTTCTATAGTTTGACCGTCTAATTTACCTGAAATTTGATTCCAAGACAATGTAGTTGAATGGTCTATTCTCTTGGTACAATTAAATGATAAATCACAAGTTTTAACAATTAATGAATCAAATATATCATCATCAGAGCCTGGAACGTTATCTTCACAATAAATATCTATTCCTATAGTAATAGTAAAGTTAGAATGAGAAGGGTCTTTTTCAAATGCAGAATTTAATGCTGTGATTAAATCAATTTCACTTACAGGACTTACAGGATTATCAGATATTGTCAATATTGTTGGTTGACTAAAATTTTGTTGTCCTAAATATTTGGTTTTATTATATGCAACTGTATACAGAGGGGGATTATAACCTAGATCTGAAATTTGAACATAGAAGGAAGCAGAATCCCCATTCGCAAAAAAATCCCATGAACCATCATCATTAGGAGTATCAACATTTGAATTTGCAGATGCATTAAATATAACCTCTAAAGAAGCTGATGTAATAACATAATCTGACATATCAATAGGAACACTTATATTTTTTCTCCAATGAACACTTGGAAATTGATTTGCATCATCTTGCCATCGATGATAAACATAACATCCATATGATCTAATTTCTGCAGTATCAGGTTGGATATATCCAGTATTGTTCACTTGTTTCCAGCCTAATGAATTAATAGAATTATTAATTATACCAGACACTACAGTGAATGATCTATTCTCACCCATAATCCCGTAATTTGCTTGATTCGCACTTGTAAAGGCTTTTAAATCAGTATTATCTCCTTCAGTCCCATTAGTCCAAAACCAGGTTGGTTCTACTGGAGCTTCAAAAGTAGGATTTTTTAGCCATTGTTTAGTTTGTGAAATTTGACGAGATAAAAGTGGGTTATCAACCTTATTGTCTGATATGAAACTATTTCGCTTTTGATAAAAATTGGGATAAAAATATGAAATTGTAATTAGAATAAATATTAATACTATTATCTTTTTATTCTTTCCCTTCAATCTCATTCACATATTAATATTTTTTAATTACAAGAAATTATGAAAATCAAATTTCAAATCTGATTAGAGTCTTTAAATTAACTTAATAGAATTTATTTATAATACACATAAGATATTAGATAAATTTAGAATAATAATAGCAATATGGTGTATAAATATCTTTTTTTTTTATTTTTGTATCAAAATTTGATACTTGTTCTATTTAAATTTCTGGAATATTTGAGTGATATCTTAAAAATATAATCTACATCGAATTGGATTTTTTATAAGAAAAAATTTCGTAGTATTTTAATATACTATATTGATATTAGTATCCTATATTTTATTCTAATTATATTTATAATGATAGTCATACAAATATTATATTAAATTAAATTTGAATAATGTGTATAAGAATTTCATAGGTGAGTAAATTGAAAGTAAAAAGGGATAGGTTTTTAAATCTAGTTACCAAAAAAAAGGGAATAGTTTTATCGGTTTTATTTATCATTTTTTTGATGATTGCTTTTTTAAACACTCTTAACATAAATCAAAATTTTAATCAAATTTATAATGAAAAGGAAGAATTATTTTCTAAAGATTTAAAAACCCAAGCTTTAACCACTGATAATGTATTTAGTGGTATCGGAGCTCCTTGGAATGTAACTCACTATGCTAATCGAACAAAAACTGATTTAGCAGTAAGTTTTTATGATAATTCCTTTGACGACATTCATGCAAAAGTAGAATTATATGGATGGAATGGATATCAATTAAATTCCACAATAACAAATTTATATGATACACGAAATTGGATTAATGGAACATTTCATGCTGGTCCGGATGATGATGATTATACAAGTGACGAAGATGATAGCGATTATATCGCTAATTGGACATTCCATGATGGAGATACTGGTACATTCAATAATCCCACGACTGGAAATTATCATGATACCTCCTCAAGTTATTCTAACGGTCAAGATTGTCTGGAATTGAAGGTTTGGGATGATCCTGGTAATGATGGTCGTTATGATGTTGGCGATAAATGCTGGTGGGAAACTAGTATTGAAATGGATAGAGGTGATGTGGAAGACGCATGGTTAAGTTTTTCAGTCCGAGCATACTCTACTGATGAATTCAATAATCATATGGTATTACAAATTATAGTTAATGATAAAATTCTATGGGGGAACGGTCTAGCTTCAATGTTGGAGGCAAGTGGTAATCCATCTCCACCAGGTTGGGGTCAATGGTATAATCCATATCCTATTTACTTAGATGGTGATGATGATCAAATTTTTTCCGAAGGAGTTAAAACTTTGAATGTTACCTTTGAATTTAAGCGAGTTAGTGGAACCGCACCTGGGTATGAGGAATATTATACCGTACTTTTCGACAATGTTTCTTTAATCGTAAAATCGAAAGTAAAACCATCCCAAGTTGAATTGCAATTAAACAATGAAGATGTAGAAGACACTGCTAATTATGGTGAAGGTAATCTTGGAATTATGGGTAATTGGAATGGAAGTAGCCAATCGTATGTCACTGCTAATTTTAGTAGTAATTTGGATTGGCCTTTAACTTATGAAGAAGATGGAATTTGGAGAAGTTATAAGATAGAACTTAATGCAAATTTGAATTTATTTGCAAATAATACTAGTCCTGAAACATATTATACGGCTGATCCCGATCTAAGTTATCAAGGCTCTGCTTTTAGTGTATCCAATAATAGTGTTACAAATTGGATAACATATGCCCATATGGAGATTCCAGTAGGATACGAAGAAACAAATATGACAATTGAATATCCTTTGGATGTTAATTTAACAGGAGTATTTTTCTCTCAAAATCCTAATAATATTTCTCAAACTACTATAACAGAATATGGAAATAAAAAAGTTGTAAATATTCCAGTAAGTTCCATAACAAGCAATACAAATGGATTTTGGAAGTTAACAGCATTATCACCTAATTATTGTTCAGAGTTAAATATGTATAAGGGTCCTACTGCTACGGGACCGTGGATTTTTGATAATGCATTCATAAGTGGAGAATATATCAATATAACAGGAAAAATTATAAGTCCTCAACTAGATATATCTAGTTATATTGAAAATACTAAAGCAAATATGTACATAAGATTTCCAGATGGCACAATTTGGACTGGAGAAAATCAAATTAAACAAGTTAACGATAATGGGGTTGTTTATTTTGACCCTGTTATGATACCTAACAATGTTCCTAACTATAAAGCAGGAGAATATGAATTGATTATCACTTGGAATAATTCATACTCATCATTTCAATTAAATGAAACAGGAATTATTTATAAAAAGTTTACAGTAATTCATGATTCTAAACTTGAACCAGTCCAAGGTATATATTTCATTGAAAATATCTTTGACGATAGAAGTATAAACATAAAAGTCTCTTATAGTGACTTAATAGACAATAAAGTTATTGAAAATGCTGATGTATATACCAATTTTACAGGGACTCCTGAAATTTTAAGTGATATCGGCTCAGGTGATTATTTATATGTATTTAATGCCAGTAAAGCTAGCGCTGGTAATAATACTCTTACAATTTATGCTGACCATGAATTTTATTTGAATAAAGAAGTAAATATTATTGTTGAAGTAGTAAAGCAAACAATTCTTACCATAGAAAATGAATATGAAATTGTTAATGTTGCATGGAATGATAATTTTACAGTGAAATTTAATTATACTGAAAAAAATACTGGATATGGGATTGATGCTTTTGATGATGTAAGTGTAACTTGGAATGGTGAGTATCATTTAATTCAACCCATTGTTGGACAGTATGAGTTAGAATGCAATACATCTGCTTATAGTTCACTTACCCTCCAATCTTTATTAATTTCTATTAATCCTTATACATATCAAGCTCAATCTAAATTAATTAATGTCCAAATAACTGAATTAGGAAGTTATTTAAAATTATATGTGAACCAAATTCCAACAAATTATAGCGATACTATCCAAATAGATCTTGGTGAAGACATAAATATTACTGTACAGTATCGGGATACTTTAAACGGAAATCATCTTCCTAATGCGATTGTTGAGTTATTAGATGTTGACTTTTTAAATGAGACAAACAATCAGTATACAATAATTATAGGAGAAGAGTCTTTAGAGCAAGGAATCACACCACTTACCGTATTTGCACATAAAGATAATTATAATGCTCAATCAATTTACTTTTTCATTAGAGTAACTGAAAAACCAACAAACTTTCAACTTATATTAAATGGTGCAATTAAGACGAGTCCTGCAATTTTTAATCTTACTATAGGAGAAATATTAAATATAACTGTAAAGTATACGGATCAAATTGGAGCTTATATCCCTAATGCATTTGTAACATTAAATGAACTTTCAATGACTTTAACTAGAGATGATGTTTTAAAACAACATAGCATTGAATTGGATACAATGGAATTAGTACATTCAACGGAATTGGAAATTTCAATTTCAAATAGGATATCAATTACAGCAAATGCTACGAATTATGGAATTCAAGAAAAATTGCTGATACTTACTATTAATAAAATACCCACGCTAATTAATATATCGTCTCAAATAAGTGCTGAACCCGGAGATGATGTTACATTAAGTGCAATTTTACTTGATACTCACTTTGGAGGTACTATTCTTGATGCTCAAGTTACTTACAAATGGGCTTATGGTCAAGGAGAACTTAATGACACTAATAACAATGGTATTTATGAGGTGCTTTTGGAAAATGTTCCAGAAGGTACTTATCCCATAACTATTTATGCTGATGCAGGAGATGATTATGAATTTCAGAGTAAAGAAATAGCTTTAATCGTGACTAGCCCTGAAGTAGGTCCTGGACTTGATTTGAGTTGGCTTATATATGTATTAGTTGGGGGAATTATTGGGCTTGTCACGGTTTTTACACTATATCAAAAACATTATAAATATCCTCCTATGGTTAGAAAAATAAGAAAATTAAAGAAAAAAGTTCGGAAAACAAAAAAGACAAAACCTATCTTAGTAAATAGTCGAGATGAAACAATAGAAAATAGTTTCCAGAATAATCTAAGAGTCTTAAAGGATGTAAATCAAACGGAGACACTCAATCAGGATGAGAAACTATTTCTTAAAAAAGAAGAGGAAAGTTAGATCCAGAAATAACTTTATTTTTTAATTCTTTTATAAGGTACTTTTTACAAAACCACCATCTACTTGAATTGTTGTCCCTGTGATATAACTTGCTCTTTCAGAAGCGAGGAATACAACTAAATTAGCTAACTCCTCTGGTTTTCCTAATCGTCCTAACGGAATAGGATCTATCCATGTTTTCTCGATTTCTTCATAAGATTTTCCTGTGTCTTGAACAGTTTTATTGATTAATTCTTTCATACGATCTGTTAAGGTGGGACCAGGGCATACAACATTTACCAAGATGTTATGCTTAGCATATTCATTAGCGAGTGTTTTTGCATAACCTACCACTCCAAGGCGGGTAGTATTTGATAGTACTAAGTTATTTAGGGGTTGTTTAACAGAAATAGATGTGATCGCAATAATACGTCCTTTTTTTTGCATTTTCATAAGAGGGATTACTAATTCGGTCGTAAAAATGAAAGAACGGAGATTTAAGTCAATTGAATTTATCCAATCTTCATGTGTTATTTTCTCAATTGATCCTGAAGGAGGTCCCCCAGCATTATGTACCAAAACATCTATTCTCCCAAATTCATATAATGTTGCTTCTATTAGGTTCTTTATCTGATCTTCATACATCAAGTCAGCAACAATAGGAATTACTTTATTCTCTGAATTTATTGATTCTGTTGCTTCTATTTTTTCTTTTGCGATTTTTAAATTTTCTTCCGAGCGACTAGAAATTACTACATGAGCCCCCTCTTCATAAAATCCTTTAGCACATGCTAGTCCTAATCCTTTACTTGATGCCAATACTAAAGCAACCTTATTTTTTAAACCTAAATTCATTTTCAATAATCCTCATCAATCTTTAGGATCCGAAGTGAAATCAGAGAAATTAGCACACTTTTTGTAAAATACATTGCACCTATTACAATTTTCAGCGCTCAAACACTCTATTGCATAAGGACAGATAATTCCCTTTTTGTCTATTTTTATCATAACTCTATGTAGTCGTTTTTCTATTTCAATTTTCACAATTTTTCACCAAACAGTTCCTTCTTTCGCTTCTTATTTCACTTCTAATTATATTATCGGTTTAATAATATAAGAAAAACTGCTTTCATTAAAATTATTAGGATTTTGATATAAACCTTTTAAATTCTACTTCTTGAAAAGTTATTTTCCTAAATTTCCTATGAAAGATTTCAAAAAGATAATTTTATAAATTCAAATAGTTATAATAGTTTTAAAGATTGAAGAATATATTAATAATATATATAAATTATATACAAAAGGTGTATGAGTATTAGTATTGACACGAAAAGTTTCGATAATATTCTCAGTAAGATTATAAAAAGTGAAAGTGGCATTAAAAAAGTAATTTTGGTTGATAGGACAGGATTAACAATAGCAAGTGTCTCTAAATTCTCTTATTTCCCCGCCGATGTAGATGGGATTGGTGCCATTGCGAGTGCTGTTTTTTGCGCTAGTGAAGAACAAGGTAAAAATCTTGAACTTGGTAATCTTGAAATTGTCACTTCAGAATTCAGCGGAGGTAAGATATTTGCTTCTAGTTGTGGTCCTAAAGGAGTACTCACCTTAATTTCTGATCCAGAAATCAATATAGGTTTAATTAGGCTTATCTTAAAAAGATCCGGAGATGAGTTAAAGGAAATACTAGATGAATTTTTGAGTGAAGTTCCAGAAACACTTGATAGTGGATTAGATTTATCAGATCTAGACTCACTTACACCTGATTAAAAAAAAAAGCTTTATCTTATTTACCTATTTTTACTAAAATATTATTCTTCTTACTAGTTAATTTATCATACGCTAATCTCTTAATAAATTGTAAACCTATCAAAATAAAAAAGAAAAAAAAGTTTATTTTGGTTTTTTGGTTCTTATTTTTCCTTTCTTGACGAGATATACCACAATAATTACTCCAATAACAGCACCTTCTGCTAGACAGAGAATCAGTAAAATAGTACTTAGATCTAAAGCTAAACCACCTGTTGGGGCAGTGCAGATATTACCCTCAAAAATATTACCTGTGCTGGCTGTTTCATTATAACAATCACCATTACCTAAAAATAGGTTATTGATGACTTTGTTATTATCACTATTGTCTAAAAAGGTGCCAATCTTGTTATTATTGGCTGTGTTCGCTAAGATAGTATTATCATTGCTTCCCTCTAAATGAATTCCATTCTCACTATTGGAATTCGCGGTATTAGCGGTTAGAACAAGATCATTGCATGAATCAATAAATAATCCGTGTTCTTCATTGTAACTTGCTATATTATTTATTAATAAATTATCATTACTATTACCAGAGAGATAAATTCCACTTAAGTTGTTATATTGGGCAAGATTAGATTTAATTATATTCCATTGACTACCACCACTTACTTGTATACCATAAAAATTATTATGGTGAGCATTGTTGTTCTCAATTACAGATTCATCTCCAGATGAAAGTAATATACCCAACCTTTTATTTTCATAAACTGTATTGTAAGTACATGTCATATTGAATAAATTCATCATACGTATTCCATGCCAAGTATTATTGTAAGCAGTATTGTGGGATATAATTGAGTGATCACAATTATCGACTGAAACACCCAAAAAAGCATTATGGTTAGTAGTGCAATAGGTTATAGCACTATTATCACTATTAGAACCCAATATACCAGTATCACTGTTAAAATTTGCGGTGTTTAGGGATATTATATTATATTCACTAGAAGAAACAAAAAGAATTCCAAATACATTATCATTTGCTGTATTTGATAAAATATTATTTCTAGTACTAAGGACTAAGTAAATTCCATATTGTGTATTATCATTGACTTCATTGTTAGAGATAGTGTTTCTATGACTGTCATCAAGATAAATTCCATTCTCTCCATTACGATTTGCAGTATTTCCGATTAAATTATTATAATTACATTCTATATTTAACGTAATTCCATCCCAATTTTGATTATCATTAGCAATATTATTAGAAATGGTATTATACATGCTTATTGTGAGATAAATTCCTCTAGCTGTATTTGCTGAAACATTGTTATTAGAGATCGTGTTGAAACGAGAACTTGATAAATACATGCCTGTACTAGTGGAATAAATATGATTTCCCTCTAATTTAGTATCATTTACATTAACTAATTCGAATCCTCTAAAATTATTATATGATTCACAATCAATGACCTCTCCATTAGTAGTATTATAAAGATATAGTCCAGCATCAGTACCAGATGAATCTCTGAAAGTACAATCAATAATTCTAAAATGGACTCTTGAATTCATTATTCTTAAACAATCTCCAGAACCAGAACTATATTCAAAAATATGGTTTACTATTACATATGGACTGCCAGGTGTACCGGATCCAGTACATATACCGGTTGCTAGTGCCCATGCCCAATTACCAGAAGTTGATGTATTTGTTGTTAATAACGCATCAATTTCAATATCATTAAATGTAGCTGAAATTCTTAATGATTTAGTATCGTCATATACTCCAATAGCTACCCTTGAAATATAAAAATTAGTACTTATTGTAAATGCTATCATTGAAGTTGTTAGAAATAGTGTTATTAAGAACACAAATTTTTGGTTTTTTCTATTTAACATTAATTTGACCCTTTTTTTTATAAAATTGTATGCAATCAATGACAATTTAAATATTTAAATCTATTACATTACTCCCTTAATTTATCTTAACATTAAAAGTGAGAATTTTTCGCAAATATAAAGAATTGAGTTAAAAAATTCACAAAGGTTTTTCAAGAGTAGATTCTAAAAAAATGTATGTCATTTGATTTTGTGAAAAAGTTGGATTTTGAATCATACTTCTTTGACTTGTATAAACTCTCAACAAGTGCTTATGGAGCTATTGCTAAGGAACACTCTGGTATGGGAGGAAATGCGGGTTTTATTGATATTGAAGACTATTTGATAATTGTTGATACTACCGGAGATGTAGATGCTGCTAAAGATTTAAAAAATGCTGCTTTTCAATACACACAAAAGAAACCTAATTTCATTGTGATAACCCATTATCATATGGATCATCTTATGGGGACCTCTCTATTTGACTTATCAACTCAAATAATAACATCTGATCGAACATTAAAAAATATACAAACAGAAGGCAGGAAAAGAATTGAAGAATTTAAGAATATGGATTTAGAAGAAATGGAAGAATCTCTTAAAACTGAAATTGAGGAAGACAAAAGAAAAGAACTTGAGAATGATCTTAAGTTTCTTAAAACTGTTCGCTCAGATGATTTTTCTCTTCGAGAACCTAATCTAACGTTTAAAGAAGGGTGCGTTATATATGGAAAAGGTAAGTCCGTTCAATTGCGAACTTTTAATAAAGCTCATACGGATGGGGATGTAATAATCTATATCCCAGAGGAAAAAGTACTATTCGCAGGAGATCTTTTGTTTGCACGAAGAGATCCTTGGCTAGGTTCCGGAGATCCAGAAGGATGGATCTCAGTTAATAATGAATTAATGGCAATTGATTTTAAGGTTTGTATTCCTGGACATGGACAATTATCATCCAAAGATGAATTTTCTCTAGAAAATAAATATATTAAGGAAATTCTTGAATTAGTTAAAAACAGAATTGATGCTGGAGAAGATCCAACCCAAATAAAAAGAGAAGATTTTTCTAAAGGATTACAATCTTGGAAGAGTCCCATATTAGAATGGAATATTAATTTTCTTACCGAATATTTAAAAAAATCTTAATTTCTTTTGATGAATGATATGATGCTCTTCTATTAAATGCTTAACAATTATTTCAAGTTTTATATATAGTTCATTTGAAGTTCATGAATTTAATCTATAAATAAATTTATTACATTCTATAAATTATTTTACCGATTTTAATAATTTTTGTTGAAACCCTGTGAATTACAAAAAAATTAGTTTTGAATCCAATTATTTTGATCTTTATGAACTTACAGATGGAATTTTTGCAGCAATATCAAAAAAAGATTCAGGATCAAGCGTAAGTGCGGGATTCTTTGATTTAGGAAGTTATATTATTATTTTTGATACTCATATATATCCAGGAGCGGCCCATGATTTATATAGCGCAATAAAGGAATTATGTGGCAAAGATCCTTCATTTATTGTTAACAGTCATTTTCATAGTGATCATCTTTTTGGTAATTGCCTCTTTCCAGAAAGCATTCCAATTATTAGTACACCCATTACACTGAATAAAATTAAAGAAGAATGCTTTGATCACCTTAAACACTTTCAAGAAACTGCTGAAGAAGAAGTCAAAAAGCGTAAGGAAATGTTAAGTGCTGATAATCCTCCATTTAGTGAGCAAGAAATTTATAATGATTTAGAATTCTATAATTATGTAACAAATCCTAACTTCAAAATCAGATTGCCAGATTTTTTGATTAATAATGATGCTATAATTAATGGATCAAAAAGAACCGTCCATTTGATTCCAAAGAGTCCTGGACACACTGATTCTGACATTATAGCTTATTTCCCAAATGAAAGAATTTGCTTTATGGGGGATTTATTATTTGCTGATTTAGATGATAGTTGGGCTCCAAGTGAAACTGGGAGATTTAATGCTGTTAATCCACCAAAATTATATGGAATTTTAGAAGCCCTAATAGAGAAAGACATTGAAATATATGTACCTGGACATGGAGCCTTATCCACAAAAGAAGAAGTTCAGATGAATATGGACTTCATAAAAAAGCATTTCTTGAAAGATTAAGGTCTAATCAAACAATCCTAAATCTTTCCTATTGAAACTTAAAAACAATTCAAAGAAGATTCTTTTCTTTTATAATTTTATAATATTTGTCCCGTTCTTGCTGCACAAGTTGTAATTCTTCTTTCAGATCTATTAATTCCCGTTTAATATTCTCCTTTTCATTAGACACACCCAAAATTTTGTTGTTCAATTTCTTAATCTCGAGTTCTAAATTTGGAATTGATTCGGTATCCCTTTTTGCTTTTAAAACTTCGAATTTCAACTTTTTATTAGTTTCATTCAAATTATTAATTTCTTGATTAAGAGTCTCATTCTCAAGTTTAATTTTTTTAATTTCAGCCAGTATTTTTTCCGCTCCTTTTTCAATTTCATCCGTATCACCTAATTTTGCTTTTAAGTTATTAATTCGTTCATCTTTCTGGTCTAATGCTAATTTTTGCACATTAATTAATCTATTTAATTCCCTATGTTTTGCTGTTAAAGACGCATTGTATTCATTTAATTCAGCCATTTGACTACTCCAATTTTCCAATTTTGAGTATAGCTCGGTTACTTCATCTTTTAAAGCTTCTACGTTTCTAAGATGTTCTGACCTATCCGAAACTAACATAGAGACTTTTTGAGCAAGATCATCAATTCTTAATTTTTTTTCCCCTATTTCTTGTTCGAGTTCTTGCCGTTCTTGCCAATATGCATCAAGCTCTCCTTTCTCTAACAAATTATAGGATTTTGCAAATAGTTCTTTAAATTTTTTTTCTTTTCTTTTTGGTAATAATTCAAAGGCGATTCTTCGTACCTGTCCCTCAAAATTACTTGGAAGAACGTCCTCATCAGAAAGAAACACTGTGATTACATGATCTTCCTTCCCTATAAAGTGTTTAGAGGAATGGCCGGTGAAAAAACTTGCCACACTAAGATCACGTTTTATTTGCATTTCAAGATAATTGGGACCAGTCCTTACTCTCTTATGTTCTTCAAAGACAGTTGATAGCATTGAATCTGTGACACCCAATTCTTCACATGCATTCTCGGGATATTCGATATCAATAGAAAACTTTGATTTTTTATTCAGATGAAGAATCACAATTCCTTTCAAAATGTAAGCTCTTAAGAGAAATTAATTTTCTAATACCTAATGTGCTAGTGAAAATTCATCCTAAAAAATATAATAGTTATTTTACGAATGTGTCCAATCTAAGTGTAAATATGTGAAAAAGTGTCTACAGTTTTTATAACATCCATAGCTAAATAATTTTGTTTAAAAACAGAAGCAAAAAAAGCACGATCTTCCGGGGTGAAATAATTATAACCAAATTTTTTCCATTCCATACTGGATTGTAAGGGAGCAAAAAGAGTTATCTGATCTTTTACCAGATTCATCAGTAAAATATTTCTCTCTTGTTTGGTACTATTTGATATTGTTGTTAATAAAACATCTTCATTAAAAGTATTCCATGCATCTTTAAATTGTATACAAAATCTTTTAATATCGATTTTATTTTCAACAATTAATCTTGCTAATGCCATTATGGATGTCTTATAGGTACTCATTTTATTTTGATGAAATAAAGGATTAGAAACAATTATACTTGGTACCGATTTTGTTTCTTTCTGATTTTGAGATGTATTATACTCTGGTAAAATTCTTAACTGGTTTAATCCAAGAATATTTCTAATGTCTTCAATAGTTCCTCCTGTATCGAAGAATTGCTTATTAATAATATATTTCATTAATTTTTGAGCATGAGCGTCCCCAAAATATGGATAATCTGAAGCATAGAGAAGATATTCTGACCAATCTCGATTGTCTATACTTCTTTTGTTATTAGAATGAAACCATCTTCGAAAACTTTCAAAAAAATTCCCGGCACCCGCACCATGTAACATTGAAAGATCTCCATATGTATTTGGCTGGACAATAGTATTATACACTTCATAATCATCAATGTTTCCTTGAGCAAAATGTGCTATTATTACCTTAAAGTGGGGTAATAAATCAGAATACTTAGATTGAATTACATTCCTTGTAGATCGAATTAATTTTCCGATTTCCAAAATTGAACCTCTCCCTCTTGTATCAAAAATAACTGGTAAAGAATAGCTAGCAGCTTCAATGAGAACATTTATTACTTTTTCAGAAGTCATTTTGTCAATATATCCTTCTGATCTAGGATGTAATTTTAAACCCCGAAGTCCTAGTGTTTCCCTTATATACTTCACTTCATTTACAGCTTTTTGCCCTTCCATTGGATCACAACGACCATACCCAATTAGTTTCATGGAAAAAGGAAATTTGGTTGTAAATCTGGAAATATTTATGTTACTTGCTCTATACAATGCCTCGGGATGTTTATCCCGAAATACATCCTGAAATGGGAAGCAAACACCCTGATCTATAAATGAGTAAAATTTAGATTTTTCTTTTAAATCAGAAAATCGTTTTCCTAGCTTTTCAAGCTCGCCATATAGCTTGTCTGTAAAAGGAAAAGGTGTGAAAGACCAAGAAATTTTTGTGAACTTCCCATCCATCGTAGTTGTAAAAGATTGTTCTCCAGTCTTCTCCCAATCCGCTTTTATTCTACCTTGGACATTACCCCAGAAATCGAAAGTTCCTACTCCTGGTGCTAAAGGATTCATCATAGTAGCACCGTCTACGTCCTGACCTAGATGAGAATGAGCATCAATAATAACTAAATTTTCTACTCTTTTTTTTCCATCTTGTTCTATAGTACATGTTAACATTAATTTGACCCTCAATTTTTAAAAATGATATCTAATCCCTCATTTCTTTTGGAAGGGTTAAAGTACCTGTAAGTGGATTATTTAAAGGATCTTGACAATATTGAATTGTAAAATAAATCAAATCATATAAGATGCTTGGATCCTCTCCATTTTTTAATTTGTAATCATAAAGGGAAAGTTGATATTCTGCTTCAGTAATCGGTGGTTCAGCATAAGAAACACTGCCAAAAACAGATTGTAAAATTGGTTTCATAAATGGAGAATATAAAAAGCCTAATTCTTTTAATTCATCCTTTAAATAAAAAAACATTCTCTGAACTGCCTGCATCATATAACGAACAGGTTGATTTTTTGGTCCTAAATATTGTTCTGCAAACTCACGGTCATACTGTGATAGCTTTTCTCGAGTGAGATCAGGAGCAGGGCGAAATAAAGCAATTAAACCTCGTTCAATTGCATTCTTACGATTTGGTGCTATTGTATAACTTCCCGCATCAGGCACCCATACACCACGTTTCAGCAATTTTCTTGCTTTATAACACATAGCTTGTATTAAAAGGGCTATACCAATTCGGCGGCAAATGGAAATTTGCGCATCACTTATACGTACTTCAATAGTACCCCAATCAGTGAAAGGAAAAACATCTTGAAAGCGACCATCCTCTAAACTAGCTTTTTGTACGATTTGAAGAAAATAGTTTTGTGAATTTTGATCTGATGAGGTTAAATATGGAATAAAATGATTAGGATCATTGTTGCTTAACATAGTAGTATTATATTTTAATCGTAAAGATCTGACACAATTCGGTGCTGTGATTCTACCATTTATAATTTTGACGACATCTGTAGGTTTATTATTTAAAATTGGTGAATTACATGTGAGAGCTATGATATGAGGTATAAAATTTCTAATCATACAATAAGCCTGAATCTTTTCTAAATCTGATTCAAAAGTTCCTAAATGAGAGTGATCTGCCTGGCTTACCCCACGCATATATTCTTGAGTTGCTGGATTTATAGCAGAGGCGATTATATGTAAATCTTTTGGTAATGTTGCTTTTGCTAATAAGAATAGGGTGCTCGCCCAGAATGCTAGTTCTTCAACATAAACACATGGAGGTGTCACAAGTTCTAATATATACGTAATCGCTGTTACATTTCCATCTCTTGCAAATGTATCAATATCAACATAAGAGTCTCCCAAAGCATAACGGATATCCATAGCATAACCCTTTTCAAGATCATCTCGACCCCAAGGTCTTGCTAATACTTTCTGTCTGATATAGCCTGGTACAGGTAAAAAATCAGTTCTCCCATCATATAGTATCTCATCCATAATTTTGATAGCATCTTTTACAATTTCTTTCATTCGATAAACCATTTCTTCGCCAGGAGGATAATTACCATTATCATCTGCTATTATCAACTCCATTTCGATACCATGAGTAAACGGCAAGGCTGTCCAATGTTGAGTATCAGCAAGTATATCTGCCCATGATCTTTCAGGGATATATACTTCCTTATAATCTGTTCCTAAAAATAGTTTATCGCCAGATCTATCAATGCTATTACCCAATGAGACACTTGGTATAGTGACTTTGCCTTTTTTAGCATATAATTGTGAAAAAGTATCTGCTTTTTGTCCAGATTTTTGTTTCTTCTTTTTCTCCTTTTTTTGTTTCTTTTTTTTGTCTTTTGCCATTGATGCGTTCCCTTTTTAATGCTTTACACTATTTTCTAACTTTAATATATGTTTCTGTCTAATACAATATATATAAAAAATTTCAATTTTAAATTTTAGTTAATTCTTTTTATTTTAAAGTAAAGATTGGATTAAAGTTTTAAAAATATTATAATCGTTGATAAATTCGTACGATAGGACTAAATTGATAATTTTAGATTTAGGAGATGGAAATATTTGAGTTAGTTCATCAGAGATTTTCCCTGCTTTAAAAATTGAATCATCAACCATCAAATTAATTGTGTCTCCAATTTTTTTAATTTTTGAATAAAAAGTCTTGCTTAATTCTTGTCCAGATGAGAGAATTATTGTTGGTTTACCTAAATATGGTATAAAATCTAAATTAAAAATTAATGTTTGATCTGGAGCGCTGCTAAGATTTTTAAAGAATTGTTTAGCTGAAGCCGTAAGTGTATTTAACACATTCTCATTATAATTCTCTCTTAAGGGAAGAATATAATATGCTATTGATTTATTTAGTGAATATTTCAAATCGTTATATACACGATCTAATATTGGAAAAATACTAAAATCAAAACCAAATAATGAAATAAATACAACTGAGAAATTGAAATCATTTTTAAGAATATTATTACTTACATTTCCACCATTTAAACTAAAATTTGTAATTTCCTTTCTAATATTAGAGATATATGTATTCAATAAGAAATATTGAGAAAAAATGGGCGTAGCTTCAACTTTTGATTGAATTTCATCAACTATTATATAAATTATATCGAATAGATTTTTTATTACTTTCTCCTTTAACTCTTGATTAGCTATCCTTTCAATAATAGAATTAGCTGCTGATGGACTATCAAGCTCAGCAATAGCATTGATTGCGTCATTTAATAATCCATAAGATTGCTTTCTTAGTTTTCTACTTTCTATGTTGTTATTATATAAATTTATGATTAATTGGATGATAAGATTATAAATTTTAAGTAATTCAGACTGGGAATTCTGTTCATGCAGCTTTTTAGCGATATTAAACAAAATTCGTGATTTTAGTAAATTGTTATTGATATAATTCACTAAGTTTAGAGCTAATACAGGATTAGATTCAATAATTTTACTATAAATCTTAATTAGAAGATCTTCTAGAATAGAAGGGTTTTGAATTAAAAGTGCTGTTCTAATTGCTTGTTCTGGATTATTTAAGACGTAGTCTAAAGCTAAATATCTAATTAAATTTTGTTTAATGTCTAAATCCTGTAAATTATTAACTATTTGAAGCGCAGTCTCAAAATTTCTTGTCGCATAAGCGCGAAGTAAATTGGTATATAAACTAAGCTTTTCAGAATTATTGGATAGCATTAATGCGAACTTTAAAGCTTTTAGTGGATTATTTATTGAAAGATATCCTTTTGCTAGTTGTATTATATATGCTTCGATCTTTTCGAGTAATTGAGAAGTTGATGAACCCATTGATTGTGCTGATTTGAATTCCTCTCTCAAGGTATTTAGCTGTTGCTCTGCTTTTTTTATTACATCTTTGGTCATTCCAATGAAAAAATCATTTGGATTAAAAGGTTCTATTTTTTCTTTAAGAATAATAGCTTGTCTTTCAAGAATTTTCTTTATATTACTATTAGGGACAGAATCTCTAACCTTCTCTACTTTAACCTTAACTTCAGTAATCTTAAGCCAATTTACCTTTATCGTTAGTTTACCGTAACCATCTATAGTAGGCTCCAAAAATAATTCTATATTTTTGGTTTCTCCTGGATCAAATTCAATAATGTTTTTAAATTCATCTGGCTTTGGGTTAACGTTTAAATTTTCTCCTTCAAAATTAAATTTAAAATTCTCAGCTTTATTTGAGATGTTAATTACTTGAATTTTTACCTTATTTTCTATACCTGGAATCAATAGATTTTGCGGAAATTCTGTTATGTTTAAAGAGATGATGTTGATTATACTAGACATTTTTTTAAATGATTTTTTGTACACTTTATTTATACTAATTCAAAATATCTCATTTATTTTTAGGTTTAATAATTAATAATAGATTAACTACTTAAATTTTAATTAATAGAAAATGATAAAGAATTATTTCCCCATTCTTCTATTTCTCCGTAAATAATCCCGTAAATCCTCAATTATCATTTCTTTATTATAATCAGGCCATAGATCATCTCTAAATTTAAATTCAGCGTAGGAAGAATCCCATAGCAAAAATCCTGAGATTCTACATTCTCCAACTTCCATACCTGTTCTAATTATATAATCCAGCGGTGGAAAATTTTTGGTATAAAGATAATTTTTAATTAAATCAGTATTAATCTTTTCTGCTTGAACGCCATCATCGATTATTCTTTTCACAGCATCAACAATTTCTTCATGACCATCATACATTATACAAAGATTTATGAAATTCTGGTTGTGATTTTTAGTAAAATCAACTAGTTCTTGAATTTTTGCTCTTACTTTCGGTGGTAACATTGAAACCCGACCTATCACACTGAATTTTACTTTTTCTTCTTTTACAATTGACTCGTTAATGACTGTATCTACTGCTTTAATCATTATTTTATAAATATATTTAAGTTCTTCAGCGTTCCTTTTTTTTACATTTTCAAGTGATAATATATACAAACTTAGATAATGGATCCCAGCATCAAAAAAATCAAATAGTCTCTTCTTAAGGTTTTCATATCCTACTAAATGCCCAAAATTGACATCAAGATTCCTTTTTTTAGCCCATCTTCTGTTGCCGTCAACAATCAAGCCTATGTGTCTAGGGAGTTTATCTTTCCCTTCTTTTTTTAATTCTTCTAAAGTAATGACCATCTGACTCAATAGAAAGTAGTATTATCTTCAATATTAATATTAAATAGTAAAAATATTAATTTATCTAAAAATATCACATAATAGTTTCTTATTGGATTTTATTCTTCTAAGAAAGATGAAATCCTCAAAAATTTTTTATTAATTATCCTATTTTAAGGATTTTAATTTATAATTTCAAGTTATTAATGTTTATGAAAGATAGATTAATTTTCACAATATTTAACACTTATAAGAATTTGAACTATTGAGAATATTAATTTACTGAGAATTTTTATATAAGCAATTCTTTTACTATGAATAATATTTAATTAAATAACTTTTTGAACAAATAAATATTACATTATATTGTTTATTTTTTCAGTGGAAAAAGGGAAAATTAACACTTTGAGAAATATAGTTAATGCTTTCTAACGATTATTTATTTTCGAACATTGGAATTGACTCAATTGGCTTTCATGCTCCAAGACATTATGTCAAGTTAGAAGAGCTTGCCCTAATGAGACAAGTAGATCCAGAGAAATATAAAAAAGGTTTATTATCTAAAGAGATGCGAGTAGCTGATATCGATGAAGATATCATTTCTCTTGGATTAAAAGCAGGCTATAATGCATTGTTGAGAGGAGGCATCTCTCCTAAAAGTATTGATGCACTTTTTGTGGGTACTGAAACAGAAGTATATGCTGCTAAATCAATTTCTAATATTTTTGCTGAAATGTTAGAAATTTCCCCTAATTCGTTGACTCAGGACATTTATAACGCCTGCGCTGGCGGTACCTTAGCAATTATTAATGCAATTGCTTTAATTGAAAAGGAAGTTATAAGTAAGGCTCTTATTATAAGCACAGATATATCTTCTTACCATCTCGGTTCCCCAGGTGAGCCAACTCAAGGATCAGGCGCTATTGGACTTGTTATATCAAAAAATCCTAGAATAGCTAAATTTAGTAAAAATTTTGGTAAAGTTTCAGGAAATGTCAATGACTTTTTTAGACCTCCTAATGATAAAAATGCAAGAGCATTTGGGAGATATTCTCAGGATGCATATATAAATTTTCAACTTAGTGCATATGATGATTTACTCAAACAAATTGGAGATTTTCATGCAGATTTTTATACATTTCACGCACCCTACTCCAAACTTCCGTTAAAGATAATGCAACAAATAATCCTAAAGCGTTGGATTAAACATATAAATGAACTACCTGAATTTAAAATAAAGAAGATTAGATCTTCTATAGTCAAGAAAATTAACCATTTTTTACATGATGTTACAGTATTACCAGAATATCTTTATTTAAAACTAAAAGAAAAAGGGTACTCTTCTCCAACTTTGGAGAGATTTTCATATTGGGTGAACACAAATATTAAAGAAAGAGTACTTCCTCAATTAAATGTACCAATGCATTTTGGAAACATGTATAACGCTTCGCTCTGGGCTCAAATTATATACCTTCTTGAAAACCAAGCTCGTGTTTATGACACGATCTATTTTGGGTCCTATGGTTCAGGAGCTACCTGTATTTCCGGGCTTTTAAAAGTTCAAGAAGGATTTAATGAAATTATCAAAAAAGGACCACATATAAATGATTTTATAAATTTAAAAGAGAAAAAGAGTGTTCAAGAATACGAGTTAATAAAAAATGGTAGTACTAAACCAAAGATCTTATTGGGTCATATTATTGAACATGAACAGAATAATAATAGAGGGTTTACACTTCATTTCTGCGATGAAGGATGCCTTATTCCTAATATAAAGGGATTAAACACTTGTCCTAAAGGGCATTCGGGATATCACAAAAGATTTTTCCCTCTCTTTGCGAAGTTAGATAGTGATCCAATAGTTCAGACAGATTGTAATGACTTAAAATATTTGAAAAAGGGTTTAGTAAGAGTGGCTGATACAGCAAGAAAAGGTAGTTCTTTAGAGTATGAAATACGGAGGGTTGAGAATGAAAACGAGGAAGATATCAATGCTAAAGGATTATTAAATTGGAGCCCAATATATATACCTATTCCAGAAAAATATTTAACAAAGAGAGATCATCAAATCCAAGATGTTCTTATTCCTCTTGATTAATAATTTACTACTTTTTTATATAACAAATGAAATTTTTGCATAGATCAATTCCTTATAAAATTAAAAAAAAATTATTATTATTATTGAATGAAAATATGAAAAAGAACGAAAAATACAACCAAATTATTACTTTAAAAGATGGTCGCAAGCTTGGCTATGCAGAATTTGGTATCCCTGAAGGAAAGCCAATATTTTATTTTCACGGTCATGGTTCCTCCCGTCTAGAACCTAGGATGTATGGTTTTGATGACAAACAGTTTAAAGTTCGTCTCATATCAATAGACCGTCCTGGAAGAGGTTTATCGGATTTTAAAGAAAATAGAACAATTTTGGATTGGCCTAATGATGTTATTGAGCTAGCTAACAAATTAAATATTCAAGAATTTGCAGTTTTGGGAGGATCTGGTGGATGTCCGTATGCATTAGCCTGTGCACTAAAGATACCTGAACGCCTGACATATTGTGGTATTGTTTCTGGACTTGGCCCAATTGAGTTAGGTTTAGAGGGTATGGATAAAGGGAAACAGAAAGAACTTAAATTAGCAAAAAATAAGCCTGGACTTTTAACTAAGTTTTATAAGATTATAGAGAAAAAAATTTTTAAAATGAAACTTCAAACACAGCAGGAACTCGAGAAGACATTTCAAAAAAGATCTAAAAATTTACCTGAGCCAGATAAAAATATTATGGTAAATCCTAATAAACTACCTTTATACGTTGAATTAATGGTGGAACCTTTTCGACAAGGAGTTAATGGAGTTGTTTATGATCTCAAATTAATAAGCTCAGATTGGGGATTTAATCTGAAAGAGATCCCTTCAAGTATAAAAGTATTTCTATGGCACGGTGAATTAGATAATAGTGTTCCTGTCAGAATGGGGAGATTAATATGTGAAACCATCCCTAATTGTACCAGCAAATTTTATCCAAATGAAGCCCACCTATCCACGGCAATTAATAACATTGAAGAAATACTCGATACTCTTACTTCAAAACAAAATTAATTTTTTATAAGGATTGTACTGATCGAAATTCCTTGATTGGAACTATTCATCTCCCCACCGTTTAATTTCACTTTCTATACCAATTTGATCAAGAATCCTTCCTATAGTATGATCAATAAGTTCCTCAACGGATTCTGGCATAATATAATAAGAAGGAACCGGTGGAGCAATTACAACACCTAACCTTGCTAATTTAAGC
Organism: Promethearchaeota archaeon; assembly: GCA_048939445.1. Classification (GTDB taxonomy): domain Archaea; phylum Asgardarchaeota; class Lokiarchaeia; order Sigyniarchaeales; family SOKP01; genus Loki-b32. The sequence goes on from JBHLPN010000004.1 coordinate 23,941, forward strand.
ATATTCTCTAAATGAATCGGACTTAATGGGCTTTCTCTTACAACAAGAATAAGTCCACGTTTTTCCTTTATTGTAATATCAGCTGCTCTTGTAATCAAATTATTAGAATAACCATTAGCAATTGCAGCTAAAGTTTTCATAGTACAAGGAACAATTATCATGCTTTCAACTTTAAATGAACCACTAGCAGGTGGAGCAGTTAAATCATTAACATCATAATAAATTGTAGCTAATTCTTGAAGATCACTGATTCTTATGTTAGATTCACTTAGAAGTACTTGTTCAGCTGCTTTGGATATGATTAATCCGGTTTTGATATTTTTTTCCTTTAAAACCTTTAGTAGCTTAATAGCAATTAATATACCTGAGGCACCAGTTATCGCAACAAGAATCATATTTCTCACAGGTACTTGATTGTAAATTTAAATTTCTTCTATGTATTAATTAATTAGGAATAATAATTATTTTTTGTATTAATTGTAAATATGTATTATATAATAATTCTTTTCTAAGAAAAAATTGGATGTTGATTATGATTGGATATAATTCTGAAATTTCTGGTTTTTATAAACTTTCCATGAAGGAACGCAGAGAACTATTGTCTAAACTTATTAAATTTAATGAAAATGATATTAACCTTCTAGAGAATTTAGGATATTTTACAGAATCTCAAATTGATACGATAATTGAGAACGTTGTTGGCTCATACCAATTACCAATAGGGATTGCTTGTAATTTTAAAGTAAATAATAAGGATTACTTGATACCTATGGTTATTGAAGAACCTTCTGTTGTTGCAGCAGCATCAAATGCTGCTAAAATTGCTAGAAAACATGGAGGGTTTCAATCTGAAGATGTAAAATCTGTAATGATTTCACAGATACAAATAACCCAATTACAAGATATTAATGTCGCGAAAAATGAAATTATGGATCATAAAGATCAAATTTTGAAAATGGCTAATGAACAGGATCCTTTATTGAACGATTTAGGCGGTGGTGCTATCGATTTCGAAATACGAGAATTGGATACTCAGAAAGGTAAGATGTTAATTTTGCATTTATTAGTTAATGTTTTAGATGCAATGGGTGCTAACGTCGTTAATACAATGGCAGAAGCAGTAAGTCCTTATATTGAAGAACTTACTGGTGGGAAGATTTATCTAAGGATTATATCTAACCTCGCCATTCATAGAATAGCAAAATGCAAAGCTACTTTTGATAAAGAATTATTAGGTGGAGATAAAGTTGTTGAAGGGATATTAAATGCTTATGAGTTTGCACTAGCAGATCCCTTTAGGGCTACTACCCATAATAAAGGAATAATGAACGGAATTGTAGCCTTAGCACTAGCTACTGGAAATGATACACGTGCGATCGAAGCTGGAGCTCATTCATATGCTGCCTTGAAAGGACAATATTCTCCATTAACTAAATTTCAAGTTGATTCAGACGGTAATTTAATTGGAGAAATTGAACTCCCTCTTGCTCTTGGCATTATTGGAGGGATGACTAAAAATCATCCAATGGCTCAATTAGCTCTAAAGATTTTAAATATCAAAAGCGCTAATGAGCTTTCCAAGGTAGCTATTGCCCTTGGTCTAGCCCAAAATGTAGCTGCTTTAAGAGCTCTTGTTTCAGAAGGAATTCAAGAGGGTCATATGTCTCTTCATTCGAGGAATATTGCAAAACTTGCGGGAGTGCCTGACACCTTAATAGAAAAAGTAGCTAATAAATTAGTTGAAGATAAGAAAATTAGACTTGATCATGCAAAAAAGATTTTGAAAAGAATTCTTAATAATGAAAACCTTTAGTTTTATAAAATTTGTTTCTGTAACTCAAAATATTAGTGAAGTAGATAATTTGAGATGAATAAAATTTATGGGATTTAGAGAATATATAGATCAAATTAATAAGAAAGGTCTTCTTCGAAATGTTGATATTGAGGTGTCAAAAAAATTAGAAATCTCTGGAATTTTGAAAGAGGTTGAACCAACACCAGTTATGTTTAATAATATACGAGAGTCAACATTTCGCGTTGTTGGTAATGTTCTCTGCACAAAGAATGTAATTGCTTCATATTTTGGCGTAACTCCCGCAGATCTAATACCCATGCTCTCAAAAGCAATTATCGAGCGCTCAAAACCAGAACTTGTTACAAATGCTCCCTGTCAAGAGATAGTTGAAACAAGCGTTGATTTAGATAAATTACCAATTTTATTCCATTGTGAAAAAGATGGTGGAAATTATATCAGTTCCGCTGTTGTAGTCACCAGAGATCCTGATTATGGCCAAAATTTAGATTTTCATAGAGCAATGCAGTATTCTAAAGACAAATTCGCAACTCGAATAGTTAAGGGACGTCATTTCTATCAATTTTTAGAGAAAAATGGAGAGGTAGAAGTAGCTTTTTGTATAGGGAATACTCCTAACATTTTAATTGCTGGAGCCACTTCTGTTGATATTGGTGTAGATGAATTACACATTGCTAATGCACTAGAACCAATTAAAGTTGTAAAAGCAAAATCTGTAGACCTTATAATACCTGCAGAAGCAGAATTTATTTTAGAAGGGCGTGTCTATTTTGACGAAAGACATACCGAAGGACCTTTTGTAGATTTGACTGAAACTTATGATGTGATTAGAGATGAACCAGTTTTTGAAGTTAAAACAATAACTCATAGAAAAGATGCAATTTGGCAGGCCTTATTGCCAGGAGCCCTTGAACATAAAATATTAATGGGAATGCCTCGTGAACCAACTATTTTTAATAAAGTAAATGAAATGGGAGTTAAGTGTCTTGATGTAAATGTCAACCCTGGTGGATGTTCTTGGTTACATGCAATCGTTCAAATTGATAAAAAAGAAGAAGAGGATGGTAAAAAAGCAATAGAAGGAGCTTTTACAGGGCACACAAGCTGTAAACATGTTTTTATTGTCGATAAGGATATTAACATTTATGATCCATTATCTGTAGAGTGGGCGATGGCAACTCGTTTCCAAGGAGATACTAGAATGGTTGTTAAAGATAAAGAACCAGGAAGTAGTTTGGATCCCAGTGCTGAGTCTGGAACGAAAATGACCACAAAAATCGGTTTTGATTTAACTAAACCACTCTTAGTCAAAGGTAAGAGTTTTGAGATAGCTGAATTTCCAAAAGTTGATATTAATAAATATTTTTAAGATGAGGAAATAAAAATGAAATTAACATCAGAAGAACAGGATATGCTGGATGGAAAGTATGGAAAAGCTGCTCAGAAATCTATGGAGATTTTGACGACATTGGGTGAAATATTTGATGCCGAATGCATGGTTGATGTTTATGGTGTTCAAATAGCCGGAGTTTCATATGCTAATCTTGGTGAAGCAGGTCTGGAATTCTTAAACGAAATGGCAGAGGATGGTAAAGTAAGAGTCTTAACAACTTTAAATCCAGCTGGAATGGATCGAGAAAATTGGCAAGCTCTAGGAATAGATGAAGAATTTGCAAAAAATCAGAATCGAGCAATTGAAGCTTTTGCTAAAATGGGCATAATTACTACTTGTTCTTGTACACCATATTTAATTGGGAATTCCCCTCATTTTGGTCAACACCTTGCTTGGGCAGAGAGTAGTGCTGTCTGTTATTCTAATTCTGTTATTGGTGCACGAACCAATCGTGAGGGGGGCCCAAGTGCATTGGCGTCAGCTATTACAGGAAAAACACCTAAATATGGGTATCATTTGGACAAAAATCGGCATGGAGACATTTTAATTAAAGTTAATGTTCCTGTCAAAGGTACAGACGAATTTGGTGTATTAGGAAAAATAATTGGAGATAAACTTGTTAATTTAGGGAAGAAAATACCTTATATCACAGGGGTACCAACCGCATCTGTTGAGGAACTCAAATCATTTTGTGCCTCTATCGCTACATATGGTGGTACTGCGTTATTCCATATGGAAAGAATTACTCCAGAATATAATCAATATCCTCAACCTAATAATATCACTTTTGAAATAAATCAAGAAGATTTGGATAAAGCACGAAAGGAACTCATTGACGATGATCTTGAAATAGATTTTGTTAGTATAGGTTGCCCTCATGCTTCAATTCATGAAATTGAAAAAATTGCCAATCTAATAAAAGGAGAGAAAGTAAATAAAGAATTTTGGATAACAACTGCTCGACCTACAAAACGAATGGCTGATGAAGCTGGTTATACTAAAATAATTGAAGATGCGGGTGCAAAATTTGCAGCAGATACTTGCTGTGTTGTTGCTCCAATTAAGGGACGCTTCAAAGCAATGATGGTTGATTCAGCAAAAGCATGTTATTATGGTCGAGCTAAAAACAAATTTAAAGTTAAAATCGGTCCAATTGAGGAATGTGTGAGGGAGGCAATTAAATGAAATTAGATGGAAGGAGAATCTATAAGGGCACTGCTGAAGCAGAAGCAATCGTTACAAAAGATGGAATCTCTTTTTATGGTGGTGTTGACCCTGATACAGGGACAGTAGTAGAAGCTGGACATGAACTTGAAGGGCAATCCATAACAGGAAAAGTTTTAGTCTTTCCAACTGGAAAGGGTTCTACAGTTGGATCATATACTATGTATAGAATGAAGAAAAATAACACAGCTCCAGCTGCGATTGTTAATAAACAAATTGATACTATAGTAGCAGTAGGTTGTATCATAAGTGAAATTCCTTGTGTGGATAAAATTGATATTAACAATATAAAAACTGGTCAAAAACTCAAAGTAAATGGTTCAGAAGGAACTGTTGAAATATTAGATTAGTTACATTTTGATATATATGAAATCTTCTGCGATTGCTCATTCAAATATTGCATTGATAAAATATTGGGGTAATTGGAATAAGGTCTCCCCAGAATTAAATATACCTTTAAATGATAGCGTAAGCATGACGAAATACGGGCTTTCTGAAAACATTCATTTACAAACACATACAACGATAGAATTTTCAGAAGACTTCAAGGAAAATGAAGCGATATTAAATGAACAATTCCTAAAAGGAAGAGATATGGAAAGAATTCTAAAAGTCATCAATCCATTAAAAGAATTAAAAAAGATTGACAATAAGTTCAAAATGATGAGTTTTAATGATTTTCCTACTCAAGCAGGTTTAGCATCATCTGCAGCTGGCTTCGCAGCACTTACTATTGCTACAGCAAAAGCATTGAATTTGGATCTATCCAAAGAGGAACTGTCTACCTTTGCTAGATTAGGTTCTGGTTCCGCAGCACGCTCTATCCATGGTGGATTTGTCTATTGGCATCGGGGTACATCCCATGAAACCTCTTATGCAGAGAGAATATGCAATCCGGATGATTTTGATATAAATGCAATTATTGCTATAATAGATGAGGAAAGAAAGGATGTCACCTCTGATTTAGGTCATGAATTGGCAGAAACAAGCATTTTTAATGCAATGAGAGTCAAAAAATCACAAGAACAAGCTGAAGAAATCAAGATGGCAATTTTAGATGATGATTTTAATAAAGTCGGAACAATTGCTGAAAAGAATTGCATGTTTATGCATTCGGTCATGATGACATCTGAACCAGCATTATTTTATTGGAGTCCACTCACTTTAAGAGTAATAAAAAAAGTGTTACACCTACGAAAATCTGAAAATTTGGATTGTTTTTTTACTATCGATGCAGGACCAAACGTACATTGCCTATGCAGACCAGAAAATACTGAATATATTAAAAAAACCTTAGAAGAAATTGAAGGTATCGAAAAAACCATTCTTGTAAAACCTGCTAGTGATTCTTATACGACAAATAAGCATTTGTTTTAATACTACTTATTATTGTAATCTTTCTTTATCCAACTTTTTAAATAATGTTAAAAACTATCTAATTAAGTTATAGATCAAGATTTTAATTAGATTAGTTTATTATGAAAACTTAATTTACCAAACTATTATAATTGGTGAAACATTTGGGAACCGGAAAGGGATTCGGAAAGACCATACTTTTTGGCGAAATTTATTTCCTATTTCAGGAGTAAACGTAATCATTTTGTTGTTTATGGTCTTCCAGCAATCGCATCAGCGTTAGGATCTTTTACAATTGCAGAAGTTAATGTTGTTGAAGGTAATGGTTGGACGGTTGATGATCAAAGATTAGCAACGCCTGGGTATAAAAAAAAGAAATTTAATGAGTCAATACAGTCTATAAAGAATGTAATTGAATATTTGAATGTAGATACAGAGAATCAGAAACTTGAGATAACATTTGCTGGAAATCTAATTGCCGCAAGCGGGGTTGGTGCTTCAGCAGCTCAATGTACATCGCTTTCTCGGGCTCTAAGTGACACTTTTAACCTAAACTTACCTGAAGAAAAGATAAATCAAGCAGCCTATGAAGGAGAGAAAGCTTACCATGGAACTCCTTCAGGAATAGACAACGCAGCCTCTACTTACGGAGGTATAATTTGGTTTGTTAAAAATCTTAGTGGGGGGAAAAATACAATGGATCTTCTTCAATCACCAATAAAGATGCCATTAGTAATAGCAAATTCGGGGATAACAGCTTCAACAGCAGAAATCGTTGCTGATGTTCGACATTTAAAGGAGGAAAATCCCAAAAAGTTCGAAAAAATCTTTAGTAAATACGAAAAGTTAGCGATAATCGCAAAAAAAGCCTTATTAAGAGGAGATATTATCGCAATCGGCAATCTAATGAATCAAAATCATAAATTATTACAAGATATAACTGTTTCTGGGGAAGCTAATGATAAACTAGTTGAAATTTCACTGAAAAACGGAGCAGTTGGAGCTAAAATGACTGGAACAGGGCGAGGCGGATTAATAATCGCTTTAGCTGAAAATGAAGAAGTTCAAGACAAAATTGCTATAGCTGTTGAGGAAGAAGGGTATGATGCCTGGAAAACCGTTATTGGATGAGTGTGAGGTAAAATTGAAAATAAAAAATGAAATAATATTGCTAAAGTTAGGGGGAAGTTTATTAACTGATAAGAATAAACCTTTTTCTCTTAGAGAAGATATATTAAACAATTGTCTTGATCAAATCATTGAAAGTAAAAAACTGGTTATTTTAATTCATGGAGGAGGTTCATTTGGGCATCCTCTAGCTAAACAATATCAAATCTCTCAGGGATTAAATAAGTCAGTTAAGGATCAAATATTGGGATTGTCCAAAACTCATGATGCTATGAATAAATTTAATTCTATAATAATAAATAAATTACTTGAGAGAGCTCATCCAGCAATTTCGATTCAGCCTTCTAGTATCTTTATCCAAGACTTTAATGAAATAAGAATTAAATCTATTGATCCTATTGAGACAATGCTTGATCTAGGTATAATACCAGTTCTTTACGGAGATATTCTTTTAAGTAAAGATTATTCTTTTTCAATTCTTTCAGGGGATCTTATTATTTTAAAATTATGTGAGAGAATTCAGAACTTTAAGATTTCAAAAGTAATATTTGCCATAGAAGAAGATGGAATTTTTATCAAGGATAATCATAATAAAAAATTAGCTTTAAAATTGACACTTAACGAATTAACTAACATAGAATTAGCTGAATTAGATCAAAAAATAGATGTTACCGGAGGTATAAAAAGTAAACTAGAAATAATTGAAGAAATTATAAAACTGAATATTCCTGTTCAAGTAATTAACGGAACTAGAAATAACAACGTTCTGAAAGCATTAATTAACCAACCTATTAAATGTACTAATATTGAACTATCATCTGATAAAGTCTCTGAAAGTAGGATATATAGCAGAAAGATTGAACACATGAAAATACCGTTAGAACATGATGTTCAACATATAAAAAATTATTTTGATGAAGTTAATTTAATACATCATCCTCTCCCTGAAATCGAATTAGATGATATTAATATCTCTGTTAATTTTTTTAATAAAATAATCTCTGCTCCAATATGTATCGCAGCAATTACAGGAGGTCATCAAATTTCTAAAGCAATAAATAACATTTTAGCTAATGCTGCAAAAATGGAAAACATTGCACTCGGAATTGGGAGTCAGAGAATCGGATTAGAAGATCCTTCTACTATTGAATCTTTTAGTATAGTCCGCGATGTAGCACCAGACATTCCAATAATAGGAAATTTAGGAATAGGACAAGTTTGTAGTCCTAATTTCAATATTGATTATTTTAAAAAATGTATTGAGATGATTAATGCAGATGCTATGGCTATACATTTCAATGTTTTACATGAGCTTGTTCAAAGGGATGGAAATATTTCTTATAAAAACTTTGAAGAAAGATTTAAAGAAATAAGAAAAAGTTTTAATATTCCAATTATAGCTAAAGAAGTTGGAACTGGTTTTAATGAAGAATTGGCTTTAAAACTTGATTCAATAGGATTTGATGGATTTGATGTTGGAGGAGCAGGTGGTACTAGTTTTGCAGCAATAGAGTCGATCCGTGATAATTTCAGTTATGAAGTTTTTAGTCGTAAGATTGCTGATACGTTTCGTAATTGGGGAATTCCAACACCAGTGAGCATAATGAATGTTAGAAAAGTATCTAAAAAGTTAATCATTGCGACTGGGGGATTACGATCTGGAGTAGATATTGCCAAATCGATTGTCTTAGGTGCGGATATTGGAGGTTTTGCTTTTAAATTTTTAAAAACGGCATGGCAAGATTATCAAAACAATTCTTTATCAAATACAATAAAAGAAATAAAAACGTTAAAACAGGAACTAAGATCTTCCTTATGGTTAATGAATGTTAAAAATATTGATGAACTAAAAGGTAATAATGACAAAAGGATTTTACTAGGTGAATTATATCAATGGATAAATCAAAAAAACAATTAAGATATCGTATTGAGGCTCCCCCATTCCCTATCTCGGATAAAAGATTTGTCTTTTTAGATTGAATGATAATAACTACCTACCTTCCTTTCTTTAACATTAGATATTTTATTTAAAGTTGAGTTTTTTAGATGAAATTGTGTATCAGTGTCATAAAATATCCAAAAAGGGAAGATTATTTCCCAAATGTATTTCTTAAAATGTTCGTGTTAACACGAAATTTAATAAATCTTCAAAGAATTCAATTTCAGAATGGTTGATTACACTTTCTAATTTATTTAGAAATGATTTCGCTTCTTGAAAATACGAATTTGCTAATTCTCTACATGATTTATCAACATTTGATTTAATAAATAGATCTTTAACATTTTGAACCTCATTATTAGTCATAACAGGATTTTCTATTAACTTCTCAAGTTTAAGTTTATCTTTATTTTCTAATTTATTCAGAGCATCAATTAATAAACAAGTTTTTTTACCCTCTCTAATATCTCCATCAGTAGGTTTACCTGTTACCTTTTCATCACCAAATGTACCTAATATATCATCAATTATCTGAAAAATTATACCCAAATTTATTCCTAAAATCGAAAGATCTTTTAAGTATCTCTCATCAACATTAGCATAGTTAGCACCAATTAGTATTGATTTTTCAATTAATGCGCCAGTCTTAAGTGATATCATATTAATGTAATCTGAAAGAGTAAGTTTTTTCTGATTTACCATATCAGTTTCTATTAGTACACCATTTGCTATTTCTATAAAAGCTTGTTCATAATAATTAATTGCTTTTAAATTTAGATCTTTTTCAAACTGGCTAAATAAATATGCTTCTAATCCCATGAAAAATGCTGAATCTCCTCCAATTATCCCAATTGAATTACCAAACTCAACATCACTCATTTTTTTTAAGTCATATTGTTGATGATAATTACGAAATCTATAATGGAAGGATGGTTTACCCCTTCTATAATTATCTTTATCAATAATATCATCATGAATTAAAGAAGCATTATGGAGAAACTCGACCCCAACACTAGGTAAAACAATTTTTTCATCGAGATTTTTACTAAAGGCATTAAATGTTGCAATACCTACTAAGGGCCTTATTCTTTTTCCTCCTGATAGAAAGTAATCTTTTAATTCTGAATAATAATCTTTTAAAAAAGAATTTTCCACACTCTTTAATTTCCTATCATAGATTGATTTTATTGACTCATTAATCTTAGGAACATATTTTTTTGAGTATTCAGTAAATTTCATACAATTTCACTTTTTTATATTTACATTAATCTTTTCATTACAATTTCAGAACTCCGATACTTTTCCCAAAGATTTAGGAATCTTTTTAAACTCTCATCATTTTGAAATATTTTGTCGCGAGCTATACGTTTAGCTTTAAGAATACGGAGAAATTTTCTATCTAAATTTTTTTCATAAAAATTCCCAAGTTTATCCAATTTATCTCTTTTCTCACAATTCTGAATAGTTTCAATTGCGATTTGACCGCTCATCATTGCATAAGGAATTCCCTTACCAGTTATAGGATCTACAATTCCACCAGCATCACCTACAGCAATTACATTATCCTCACATAGTTTAGGTCGTAGCCCTACTGGAATAAGGTGAGCTTTATAGATATTTAATTCAGTACCTTTAAGCGCGTTTTTAACGAATGCTAAGCTCTCAAATTTTTTAAATTCCTCCCTAGAATTATTAATTAAGTTTATTTGATTACCCCATCCTACTGTAATTGTTTCATTTTTTGGAAATAACCATGCATAACCGATAGGAACAAGATTTTTTATACCAAAAAAAGCATGAATTGCTGCGTTACCTAGTGTTTTATTAATAAATTCTTTAGAGGTTTTCATTTCTTTAGTAATTGTTAAAATTAAATCTTCTTTTTTGAAATATGGCCATCCTAATAATTTCAGAGTTGTAGAGGTGGCTCCATCGGAAGCTACTATGTATTTAACAACATATTTTCCCTTTTTGGTGCTAACTCTATAAAAACTATCAGTTTTTTCAATATTGATTAAAGGTTCACTTTCTTTCAGAATTACACCACTATCCACTGCCATATCACTTAAAAACTTATCAAATGTAGTTCGCCATATAGTTGCCCCTTTTCCTTTTTTAGAAAATTTATCCCCATCAACATGATGAAGCTCCAGGGATTCAAACCTACGACTTATCTTATTCTCGGGATAATCTATCTCTTCTAATAATTCCCAAGCCATTGCTCCACCGCATGCTTTATACCGTCCTTTCTCTCCAATCACGTCTTTCTCAATAATACAAGTCTTATAACCATTTTCAGCTGCAAATTTACCCGCGACTGAACCTCCTGGGCCAGCTCCTACAATAAAAATATCAAAATCAATTTTTGAGTTTTCCATAAACAATAAAACTAAAATTAATATTATTAACAAATATAGAATATACAACCCTTTTTAAGCAATTTCAAATAATCAAGATTATTATAGATTTCAAATCTCTAAATTAAATTCAGGTTATTTGTTTCATTTCCTAGTTCTTCTAAATAACATTTCATTTCCTCTTGCCAAAATTTTCTCATCTCTATGGCTGGTTCAGTATTTTAATTTTGATTGTAACGATTACATGTGGCTCTACTGTTATATCAAGAGTATTATTACTATAAGATTTAATTTTTGCTTTAATTTCATTTATCGGTAGTTCTTCAAGGAAGTTAACAATCTCAGCGTTTTTTATCAAAATTTTATTGTATAAGGTTAACCTTGCGTTTTGGGATTTAGAAGATATATTGTAAACTCTAATGATTAGAAATTCTCCCTCTTCTGATTTTTTTAATGCACTTAAAGCTATGTTCTTATTATCAATCTCAAAAAAACTAAAACTGGTTGGGAGATAAGGCTCAAACTTTTTCTTTTTTGGTCTCATCCATAAGGACATGATACCCGTTGGTTTTAATATAACTTTATCTGAGGTTCTTAAAGGGCTGTGAACCATTAATGGAAATATTAATCTAAGTGGGTTGTTAAACTCCTTTCCTCTTAAATGGATTTCTGAATTTAACCAGTTTGATTCTGAAGTAGTAATAATTGATAATTCAAATGTATGTTTTCCTAGACACTGCGCACCAGGAGTATTAAATTCTGGTCCCGCGTGAGACATACGAGTTTTGAAATCATCACGAGATAACCATTCAATGCATCGTAAAAGGGTAATAGCGAAGGTTAAGCTATTATCCTCATTTATTTTAGCTTCATATTCTGGTAAACCCCTATTTAATACGGCAAAAGTTCTTGAATCATCACTAACCGAGACAAAATCCTTTTGATGATTTGTCGGTAAAGGCTTTTGAACCCAGTTATCTGCTTTTGGCAATTTAACTTTTCTCGGAATTACATAAAAATTACTGTCTGCATGAATAATATCTGATTTTATCTTAGTAGGAAATAGAACACGAATTCGATGATCTTTGCTATTATTCTCTAGCTCAATCTTAAGATCAATACGTTTAATTCCCTTATATAGAGAGATATATATTGTTATTTTATTATCGACAAGCCACTCTTCTCTATTATAACGCTCTTCCGAAAGTGAGTAAGGAAGTTTTAGATTTAATCGTAATTTAAAAGTTTTTTGAGTTGGTCCATCAATAAAAGTTGATCTTTCAAAAACTGCAGCATCTTCAGTTGTATAAACAAGATCTACTTGATTGTCCCTTGGACCTGAAAAGTCATACTCATCACCCCAATCTCCCATATCCTCAAATTCACAAAAGTTTTCATAAATTATTCCTGATACTTTATCAATTACTTCAATATAACCATTCGGTTTTATTTTAATTCGATAAAATTCATTTTCTAAAAAATTTCTTGTAATCTTAAAATCATTATTGCTAAGACTAAATTCATTTGTAGAATCTATTGGAACAATATAATATATTTTATAACCTAAAGCAGGTACTTCTGCTAGAAATGTAAATTTATGACTAATATCTGATGTTCTGGTAAATCTAGATTCTTCTTCAACATAATAGTTCTGATATTCAAGTTCATTTCCATCACAATCAACTAATTTAATATTATAGGGAAAATTCTCACCACCTGTTTTCTGAGCTATATTATTAAATGACACAATATCTTTTCTTTGCCAAGGAAGCGGATTATATACCATTAAAACATTAAGGTCTTTATATTTTGAGTCAGTGTTAATAAGTTCGCTCATATAAGCAATTGAATCCTTAAAAACTTCATATCCTATTTGTTCTGCCCAATCGAATCTAGTTTTCATTTCATCATGAACTTCATCTATACTGCAGCCACAGATACTATCGTGGGGAGCATTCTTTTGGAGCCACTTTAATCCAGTTAAAATATAATCTTTTGGATAAGAAAATTTATTATATTTATCAAGAGCCCAAGAAATTGTAGACGAGGGTTCCATATATTTTTCATATAAATATTCAATTTCCGTGTTTCTTTGCTTTATCCACATCCTTGCTGAAAAAACACCTGATAATAAGTGAGCAAACTTTCCTCCTCTTAATTCTCCTTGAAACTCATTTAATTCTGGTTTGCATTCTAAGACTTTATTAATATAATGTTCAAAATCTGCTTGTTCCAAATATTGATCAGGATTTAAATCATTCCATTGTTTTATTATTTCTGGAATTTCAGGAACAGCTTCATGATGATCAGAACCATTATTAAGGAGAACATTTGGAGTAGCTATATATTGCTCAAATTTTTGGATTGTATTCTTAATAGTCCTCAGTGCAGGTTTGTATTCTCCTTTTATTTTTTTTGTATTTAACGATTCTAATGACCCATAACCAAATCTTAAGAAAATGGCTAAGGTAGATGCCGCATTTCCAGGTGCGTTCCATATAAACTCCATATTTAAATCTTTTTCCTCAAAATCATTTCCAAAACCTCTCCAAAACAATATTGAGGGAATATCAAATCCATTCATAATTTGAGGTAATTGTGCTATATGTCCAAAAGGATCAGGGATGTATCCAGCTTTCATAACCCTTCCAAACTTTCTGCTAATTTTGTGTCCGATCATTAGATTTCTAATCAAAGATTCACCACTAACTAAAAACTCATCAGGGAGTACATACATAGGACCAATAGATAACCTCCCTTGTTTCACAAATTTCTTGATCTCTTCTTCTTTTTCAGGTCTTACTTCTAAATAATCTTCTATAGGGATAGTCTGACCATCAAAAGTGAAATTTTTGTAATCAGGATCAGTTCTTAGAATATGTAATAATTTATCCATCATAATTACCAGTCTAGCACGAAATTCTTGAAAAGGGAGATACCATTCTCTATCCCAATGAGTTTCTGGAACAATTGTTATATTATTAGCCTTCATCTCAAATATCCTCTAATCAAAAATCCTAACTGATTTTGTTAAAGAACAGTTTAATAAAAATTTTTTTTGTCAAAAAGTCAGAGATAATTTAATACAGAATTTCCAACTACACTTGAATGGGGTTTAATTCCTAGTAAATTCAAGAGAGTGGGAACCATATCTGTTGTTTTACAATATGGCAATTCTATTTTTGGAACTTCTGGCGAACCACCAATGATAAATGGCACGATCATAGATCTTTTTAATCCAATATCATGAGAAAATGGTGATGCACCTACTGTCTTACCATGTTCATACCCAAAGCTATATTCTCCTAAGGTTGATACCATTATATCGCAAGATCTTGGATTTTTAAAATAACGAGGGATTTGATCAATTATAATTGGAAAATCAATATGACTAGTTGCTTCTAACCACTCTTCTATTGTATGAAATTTACCGTCAAGAATTTTTGCTGATTTATCATTTTCACTGTATCCATAGAAATCCTTATGTTCAAAGGTGTATTTTGTTTTTTGTTCTTTCCCAAAACTTTGATATTCAATTATTCCATTGATAGGTGTCATAGATTTGTCATCTCGATATTTAACATGGATTCTTCCTTTTTCTGGTTTATTCTCATCGTCTCTATAATACATAAATTTAACACCAGGAATATCCCATAATGTCTTAAATAAATTTAATTCTTTTTTTCCATTGCCACTCGTTTGAAATCTTTCCATTTGTTGAAATGTAGGGTGGTGATGCCAAGTTTCTCCAGGGAAGTTAAAAAAGCCGATTGAACCAAAATTACAATCAAAATCTCCTGTCCCTTTTTCAGAAACATAAGGGATCAACCCTTTTTGTTGAAAAAATGGTTCGAGATCAACTATATTATTAGCCTTATAATTACCATGGTCAGTAATTATTGCAACTGCTGTATTATCATGATATCCTGTTGTTTTCAATGTATCTATCAAGGATCCGATATATTTATCACATTCCACTATTAAATTAATGTAATTTGGGTGGTCAAATCCTAGTTTATGCATAATATCATCCATATGAGGTACATAACCAACAGTGATCAGTGGTACTTCTTTATTTGAAAAATAGAATCCTGGATTTTTGAAGGCAATTTCAATATTATCAAATATAGGTTTCATATTTAGAAAATTCTTGGCGAGAGCAAAATAAGCTCCTCGGTATAAGAAACAAGTAGAGCTTAACAAATTTTCATCTGGAACTTG
This sequence comes from Promethearchaeota archaeon, assembly GCA_048939445.1. GTDB lineage: Archaea > Asgardarchaeota > Lokiarchaeia > Sigyniarchaeales > SOKP01 > Loki-b32. Next base: position 39,372 of record JBHLPN010000004.1, read on the forward strand.
TTCGAAAATAGTCTTAACATTATCGCCAATATCTCTATTAATTTTTAATACTTGTCTTCGATCTCCATAATTACGAATAAAAGGAAATTTTTTACTTGTTGAGGGAGGGTCCATTCTGTTAACCCAATGATATAAAGGAACTGCACTACCTTCTTTAGGAAAATATCCTGAATAGGAGCCAGTTACAATATTACCGTAGCAAGGGAAAGTTATAGCAGGATAAGAAGTAACACAATTTGAGCATGATATACCATTATCTGCAATCTTCTTTATATTTGGAAGTTTTCCTTCACTCATCAAATTAAATATATGTTCAGCACGAATATCATCGAGAATAATTAATATTACATGGTTAACTTTAGCGCTACGACTCATTTTTATCTTTGATTTGATAATAATTTATATAAATTTTAATTGAAATATTGTTGTATAGAATTTGAATTTTTAATTTTTAAAAATTAACACGTAATATAAAAAATCATAAATCGATAATGAAAACAACCCATAAGCTATATTTCAAAAATTCATCTGATATGAGTGAGTTAGAATCTAACTCTATAGATTTAATAGTAACTTCACCACCTTATCCTATGATTGAGATGTGGGATCCATTATTTATTTCTCTGAATGATGAAATAAAACAAGCTCTTAAAGAAGAAGATAGCAAAAGAGCCTTTAATTTAATGCATGAAGAATTAGATAAAGTTTGGAGTGAAGTGAAACGTGTGTTAAAACCCGGTGGGATAGCTTGTGTAAATATTGGAGACGCTACAAGAAAAATTGGTGAAAATTTTCAATTATTTCCCAATCATGTTAAAATTTCTAACGCGTTCCAAAACAACAATTTTATAGAATTACCATGCATCTTATGGAGAAAACCGACAAATAGTCCAAATAAATTCTTAGGTTCTGGGACGTTACCTCCAAATGCCTACGTTACTCTTGAACATGAATATATCTTAATTTTCAGAAAAGGGGATATCAAACGATTTATAGCGCCAAAATCTGAAACTAGATATCAAAGTGCCTTTTTTTGGGAAGAGAGAAATAGATGGTTTTCTGATGTTTGGGAGGATATAAGGGGGATTTCTCAGAATTTGTTAAAGAACAACAATAATCAAATAAAGTTAAGGGAACGAACTGCAGCTTATCCTTTAAGAATACCATATCGTTTGATCAATATGTTCTCATTATACGATGATTTGGTCTTAGATCCCTTCTGGGGGACAGGCACAACCTCATTAGCAGCTATGATTTCTGGGAGAAATTCAATTGGGTATGAGATTAACTTTGAATTCTTAGAAATATTCAAGAAGAAATTAAATATCATTAAACAATTGAGCTTTGATATTAATAGTAACAGAATCAAGCACCATATCAACTTTATTAAGAAATATATGAATAACTTTAAAAATGTTAAGTATAAATCTGTTCAATATAAGTTTCCTGTCGTGACAAAGCAGGAGATTGATATAATATTATATTCAATAAAATCTTATAGTGAAAATAAAAATGAATTTATGCTTACATATGAAAGATTCGAATTAAAAAATAATTAGTAGATCTTACTAAAACTGTGATCCTAGAAATTTATAAGCAATGTATAAAAAGGCCTCTTCTACATTTTCACCGGTTTTAGCAGAAGTCATGATATAATGAATCTTATACTTGTCAGCTATTCTTTTCAAATCTGATTCTGTAATTTGAATTTGTTCAGTTAAATCTGATTTATTCCCAATTAAAATT
>JBHLPN010000303.1:0-3874 GCA_048939445.1 Promethearchaeota archaeon
ATATCACGTATCATTCAGACATCCTTTTTTATTTATTTCTTTTTACGCAAAAATCCTATTACTTAATAAGAAAAAAACGACTTAAATAAAAAATAACTCTATTTTCTATTTGTGTAATTCTATGATCTTTTTTGAGATATACAAACCTAATCCCAAACTCAAAAAATGTTGATTGAAAGAAATTTACCAGACAATTTGTTCATAATTGCATTTATTACACATAATAGATTCACCTTTTCTTGGAAAATGTGAGAGGATAGCACCACAATTTATGCAAATTAATTCAAAAATTTTTATTTTTGATTTTAAAATCTTTTTCATTGATACCCGTTCTTTAAGAATTTTAGTAAATGAAGATAAAAATGATACAAGAATTATAGGGTTTTTAGAAAATACTATAATTTCTATCTGATTTGAGCCTATTTTGCTGAGCGTTAAAATATCACTTCTGGATTGCGTATCCGTCCCACAGAACCATAGCATTCCCATTTCTTTATCTTTTGTTATTAATTGAAGATTGTGAAGCTCTAATATGTGTTCTATAATATCGAAGTATTTATTTAAGTTTATTTTCTTTCTTATTCCAATGCCATAACTCATTAGAACTCTCATCGTATCAGGTAATTGTGAAAATTCTCTGATTTGTGAACTTGGAATTATCTTAGGCATTAAGATCAATTTATCAATTTCGATTTTAATTGGTTTAGACTTTAAAATTTTCAATTTCCTCGTATTATTAACATATGTTACAATTGACTTAAATTCACCTGTAGCAGGTGAAATATAAGGAGTGAATTGAAAGCGTATTTCTTGTGAACTTTTTTCTTTTAATTCACCAAGTGCTATCTCTATATTTCTAACCTCTTCTTCCTCTTCTTCAATTATAGGAAGAATATTTATTGCTAGAGGAAAACAGCCTAAATAACTTAAGAATTTGGGGGTAATTACTTTAATTTTAACTTCGGAAATTGGAGTAGAACCGTTATTATTTAAAGTAATTGAATACATATAACGATTAGCTTGAGGACTTAAATTATTCACTATTTTAATTTTATCTTCTTTATTAATTTTCTCAACTGTATAGCTATCAGTCTTTTTTAATGGATAAGCTTTTTTACGTTCAAATATTACTAGTCCTTGTATCTTATTGGATATTCTTCTCTTTTTTTCCATCTTTTTACAGAAATGATCAGTTTAATTACTTAGTAGAATATGTATGTATAACTGAAATTGTTTATTCTTGATATTCTTAAGGTAATTATCTCTTTTATATGTTGACTCATCTATTACACTTTAAATTATCCCATAATAACATCCAGAATTAGAATATTGAATTAACAATAATATTAATTAGATTTAACTTTATGTTTTATTTTTTCTTAGATTTTTTTAACCAAGGACAGGATAAAATACATACCATGCATCCATTATCTCCTAAACAAGTCTTAATATCTAAGACATCCTCCCTACGTGAGGGATGATCGTTAAAGGCAACAAAAGTGAGTGCGTTCTGAGGACACGCTTTTATACATTTTCGGCAAGTACCACATTCATTTTTAATTGCTTGATTAGTTTGAAGTGGGAGATCTGTTAAAATTGCAATTAATCGATGTAAAGGACCATATTCTGGAGAAATAATTAATAGCGATCTACCTTGCCAACCAAGTCCAGCTGTTTTTGCTAAGACTTTAAGAGACATAAATCCTAACCGATTAATAGGATCAAACTCATCCTCAGTATGAATAATAAGTTGCCTGTAACCCTTATTTTCTAAAAATTCCATTATAGAAAACGCAGCATCTTCCAAAAATAGTGCGGTTCTGCCACCGGAGGCTTTTTTTCCTAACTTTCCATATTGAGCACCTAATACTATGGCATAAGGAAACATACTTACAAATTTTTTTAAATCTGTAGGAAGTCCAGTGTTCATTTCCTGTAATAAAAGCATGTCAGCAACACCATAAATATCAATTCCTAGCTTTTTAATATATTTTCTAAGATTTTCTGTTTCTACTCTCTTTTGTTCTTTCATCTGCTACAGCTTTATTTTTTCTGTGTTATTAAAAAAAAATTATTATTAGTTTATTCTTTACCCCGAATTAATTTAAACAGAAAAATTATAAGGAAAATAGCTCCGATTGTAACACATATAATCGGAATCACCTCAGTAACTATCCCTATAAGTAATCCTCCTGGTGCAGTAATAGCAACTACAAAATCCTGCCAACTAAAAATATTCGGAAAATGCCATCCTAATAACGGAGGTAAAACAAACATCGTTTTTTCAGTATTTATCATTAATTAATTTTTGAAAATAAAAAAAATAGATTAGAGATTCTTAGCTTCATTTAGCTTTCTTTTTATTTAGCGCAATAAGTCCTCCAGATAATGTACCAAACAATATAGTAATGGCAAGGGCAATAACGAGACCTACCATATTTCCCGGGCAAACCAACGCCCAAATTATCCATGCAACTCCTATAGATGCGCCTAACAGCCAGCCAATTACCTCTTTATAATCAGCTTTATTTTGGCTTATCGCAATAAGTCCTCCAGATGCTGTCCCAAACAATATAGTTAGGGAAATTGCAACAGCAAGAAAAGTCATATTCCCCGGGGTGAGTAATGCCCAAGCTATCCAAGCAACTGCTATACCAGCACCTAACAACCAGCCAATTACTTCTTTATAATCAACCAAATCTTCCACTCTCTGAATGATTTTTTTTTTGAATAATTAATAATGTTATGATTAAATTTTAAGACTTAATTATTAATAATGATATATTAAAAGGGAAAAAATAATGCCTGAAAAACCTGAATATATAAAAAAAAATATTATTGAAAGTATCGCATATTGTGGTTTGATCTGTAAATTTTGTCATTTATCCGATATGTGTGGCGGATGTAAATCGATGACAAATAGTTGTGGAAAATATTTAAGTGAAGAAGGCTGTTTCCAGTATAATTGTTGTGTAAGAAAAGGTTTAAATGGTTGTTGGGAATGTCAAGAATTTCCTTGTGATAAAGATCAGTATAGTCCTGATCATGATCCGAAAGTCAAAGCCTTTGCTCGGTGTATAAAGGAGGAGGGAATTGATCAATTTGTCCAATATGTATTAGACAATAAAAAGCAAGGAATGGATGTCTCATGTGGAAAAGATTATGATAACAAAACCGAAAAAGAAGTATTAAGTTTATTGCGTACTGGTATCTTGAATGATAAATAAAAAATTATTATGAAACTTGTTTATTATTTAGATTCAAAAATTTTTCGGATTTTGTCTATTCTTTCATCTCTCGACAGTCTATTATCTATAGGGTTATGATCTCCATATAGCTCTTTATGATAAACAGGTCTAATAGTTCTATAAAATACTCCTAAAGTAAATTTATGCTTTTCTTTGGCAGCTCTAATGGCTTCAAAATAAGTCTCTGGTTCATTTTCAAGGTATTCAATTTTTTGTCTATATTCTTCCCATTTATGGTAAGGAACGGCAGGTTGCAGGATTTCTATGAAAGCGAAACCTTCGTGTTCAACTCCTTGTACCATAAGATTTGTCAGATGCTCTATATCCCCTGCAAAACCTCTTGCAACAAAAGTAGCACCCGCTTCGATCATTAGAGACATGGGATTAAACGGTTCTTCATAACTTCCTTGAGGAGTAGAGGGCCCTTTCCATCCTTTTTCAGCTAAAGGAGAAAATTGACCCGTCGTCAGAGCATATACACTATTATTATGTAAAATAAAAGTGATATCTTGATTTCTCTTTGCTGCGAACATGGTATGTGCTAAACCTTCTGCTAATCCATTTGCATCTCCAGAAAAATTAATTACTTTTAAGTCAGGATTTGCTATTTTAATACCTTCAGAATT
>JBHLPN010000304.1:0-3873 GCA_048939445.1 Promethearchaeota archaeon
TATGGATATTTGATGAATTTAAACAATTTGTAAAATTAGGTGGATTTGAAATTGTTGGAATTTACAACCAAAATTATGAAAGTATTTCTGAAAATATCCCTATTACTGGAGAATTGGGAGCATTATTTTTTATATTGAAAAAGATATGTTAATAACTTATTATTAGAGTATTTTTTTTCTAAGAGTAAGATACATTTGAAAACATCACCCTTTACTTTGAAAAACCATAATTAAAAAATTTAACTTTCATAATTCGTAAGACCATCGAGATACCATTTATATAATAGTGGAATATCTTCTATTTTGCTAAACTCAATCTTCTTGTCAAGTAGAACGATAAAAATTTTATTACTTCTCCTAATATTGCTTAATGTCTGTTCATTCTTAATTTCTGTCAATTTATTGTTAATTATATCAATATAGTATATTAAATAATTTTCAATAATTACTTTTTCCAAATCCGATTCATATTCAATTTCTTCTTTAATATCCTTAATAAATTGTTTTAAACTCTTTTCAATGGAAATCCAACCTTGAATAAAACTGCTTTGAGATTTATTTAATACAAAATATTTCCCAATTACTTCATTTGCGATGATTTTTTCACCTTTTATTTATTTTTTGTCCAATAAATGCACATAATTTTTTTCTATTATTCTAAAAAAAGAACCATAAGAAAAATATTTAACCTATTTTATATAGATATGAATATAAGATTTTTCTGGGGAGTTATTATGTTTCTATGTCTTGGTTATTTTCGTTTTTTCATTCTATTTAAAGTAGATGGTTGTAATTTTTTATTAAATTTCAGTAAATTTCTTTATACTTGATTTTTTAACATGTAGGAAAGAAAATATATGAGTTATATACCACTTTTATGACAAAAAGTAATCTTATGGCTTTTAGACTAATTTTTTGCCTTGGTCGAAAATAAATTTAAAATTCTTTATATTAAAAGTTTTTAACCTAAAAAACAGTATTTAAATTAAAACAAAGAAAAACAAAATGACAGAAGAAGAACTTAGGGATCAAATAAATAAAATAGCAATAGAAATTGAAAAAATTGAACAAACGGCGAAGCAAAAAGAAATTTATATTACAAGTAAATCCAATGAGGAATTTGATCCAAAAATTAATGAAATTGAAGGAAAATTAAAGCATTATCAAGCAATTTTGGGTGAGCTTAATCAAAAAATTGATGAATTAACATCAAAAAAGAAAGAATTAGTTCTCATGATAAAGAATTTAGAAATGGAATACAATAATTTAAAAAAAAACAAGGAGAAAACGTTAAGTAAGAATTTAAAAGCAATTGAAAGAGAAAAGAAAACTAAAACGAAGGAAATTGACCGAGAAATTAAAATGTTAGAGAAAGAGTTAAAAGTGAGCGAAAACAAATGAAATACTAATTTTATTTAAGCAATATTATTATAATACAATCATCTCTATAAAGTTTTTAAAATATTAATTTAAACCTTTTAAGTTTTGTTTATCTAATTCCTGTATGAATAATCAATTAGAAAAGTATGGAGAATATTTTCAGCAAAAATCTAAGTATATTAGAAATCATTTACCACGGCATCAATTAGATTGGACAATAAAACCTGATCCCTTTAAGATGTATCCTGATGCGATAAAAACGATTAAATTACCGAAACCTGAATTTGATGGGGAAGTAAAATTTTGGTCTGTAGTTTTAAATAGAAAATCAACTCGAAATTTTAAAAACGAGCCAATAACACTCTCACAGCTTAGTCTTTTATTATTTGGTATGTGTGGTTTAACTCGGATTTTTCCTCAGGTTGCATTTAGAACTGTACCTTCTGCGGGAGGATTGTATCCTATTGAGGTATATCCTATAATAAACAATGCAGAAAATCTAGAACAAGGGATTTATCACTATCATATAGCAAAGCATAGTCTTGAATTATTAAAGGAAGGTGATCATCGTGAAGAAATTGCTAGAGGATGTTTAGATCAACAAATTGCTTATAATTCTGCTGTAAATTTTGTATGGACTGCAATTATTGAAAGATCCAGGTGGAAATATCTCCAAAGATGCTATCGTTATATCTATATGGATGCTGGTCATATTGGTCAGAATTTCTATTTAATTGCTGAAGCATTAGGGTTGGGAGCTTGTACAATAGGTGCAATATACGATGATGAACTTAATAAAACATTAGGAATAGATGGAATAAATGAAACAGCGATATATGTAGGGGTTATTGGAAAAAAAGGTTTATGAAAATTGTTTAAATCAAAGATTTAATTATTAAGAAATATGAAGGATTTGGAGAATGAAGTTAGGAATATTTTAAGGAAAAAAAATTGGTTAGTCTTAGGCACTGTCGATGATAAAAATGTCCCTCACAGTTCTGTGGTTGTTTACCAAAGTGATGGTGATGTGATTTATTGCATGACAGGTAAAAATACTTTAAAGGCAAGAAATATCAGAGCTAATAATAAAGTCTCTGTTACCTTACCTTTCAGGAAAAATTTTTTCCATAAGATTATACCAGCACCACCTGCGGAATTACATTTTACTGCAGAAGCAGAGATTAAACCATTCGATGACGAAGAAGCAAAAAGAATATTTTCGAAATACTTAAAGTATCAAGTAAATGCAGAAAACCTAGAAGAGAGTATTTGGTTAAAAATAACACCATCTAGAAGAATAGCTACTTATGGAGTTGGGATAAGGCTTTTAAAAATGAGAAAACCCGAAAAAGCAAGAAATTTTGTTGAATTAAAATCTTAGATATCAATGAATAACAAAAAATATGCTGGTGTAATATATGTCTGAAAAACAAATAAAGCCAATTAACATATTAACTGACACTTCTAAACCCATTATAAAGAAACATATGGAAGATGTTTATAATGCTACACTTCCCATTGGAGGAATGGTTTGGTTTGAAACAGGTCAAGGGACTGTATTAATTGATACGTTACTAACTATTTCCGCAGCAAAACAAGTCTTAAGTAGTATACATGAGAAGATAAAGTATATAATATATACACATGGTCATGCTGATCATGTTGGTGGTGCTCAAACTTTTATTTCAGATAATCCCGAGGTCATTTCTAGTAGATATGTACCAGATAGGTTTAACAGATATAAATTTCTTGAACCTTACAGAAATCTTATTGCTGCTATGCAATTTAATATACCGAAAGAATCATTTGGACGGGGGTTACAAAAATATGTATATCCTACAAAAACATTTTTAGGCGAATATACAATTAAACTTGGAAAGTATACATTTGAGCTACATACCGCTCGTGGTGAAACAGATGATGCAATATGGATCTATGTCCCTGAACTCAATACTGCTGTAGTTGGTGATTTCATAATGGGTCCTTGGTTTCCAAATATTGGTAATCCTTGGAAGTCTACTAGATATGCATTAGATTGGGTAAAAGAATTAGAGAGAATTCGATCTTTAAAGCCAGAATATATTTTCTGTAGCGGTGGAGGTTACCTGTTTAAGGGGAAACAAGCGAAAAGAGCTTTAAATGACAATATTGAATTAATTCGTTCATTACATGACCAAGTTGTAAAATTAATTAATGAAGGAATGCATATTACTGAGATGATTCACGCTGTAAAAGTTCCAGAACATTTAAATAATAGTCCTTTTCTAAAACAAGTATATTCTCGCCCGGAATTTTTTGTTTATAATGTCTATCATCAATACCATGGGTATTATGATCATAATCCAGCACATTTAATTCCTAGACCAGAAAAGGAAGTAATGAGGGAAATATATAACATTATAAGAGATAAAGAAAAAATTATCTCTCGAGTAAATACATTATTTGAAGAAAAGCAATATCAACTTGCACTTCAAGTATTAGATATATTAATAC
>JBHLPN010000060.1:0-12302 GCA_048939445.1 Promethearchaeota archaeon
CAGCTTTGGGCAGGAGCTAACTAATTTATTAAATTCTTCTATTGATGGTATTAGGTAATGCCATTTTGGATTTAAATCAATTACTGGAAATAATGTATCTTCAGCAATCAATATACCCCCTTTTTTTAATATTTTTACACAATCATCGAATAATTTTGGATATAATTGCTTATCGACATCTAGAAAAATTAGATCGAATTCTTCATTAAGATTTGGAATGACTTCCAAGGCATCCTCAATAATCAATTGAATTACATCTAATAGATTTGCTCGTTTAAAGTTCTTTCTTGCCTGTCTAGCTACTTTTTCATCATATTCAATAGTAATAATTTTTCCTCCATACTTTCTTACATTAAGTGCCATAGAAGTCGTAGAATAACCTATACTAGTTCCAATTTCAAGAATCTTTTTAGGTTGGAATAAATTTATAATGATATTAATAAATCGAGCGACATCATCATCAATAACGGGAATAAAATCTTTTAACTCTGTTTTTTCTATATATAATTCTTTTGTTAAAAGATCTTTATCTTTATACAACTTATTGATATATGCATTTAATTTTTCTATTTTCATCTTGCTTTATAAAAGCCTTTTCTTTTTAATTCTTTCTTTAAGGAAAAATGGGTATTTTTGTTTGTTAATATTTTTATATTAATTACTACATTCTCACACTTTTAAGAAAGATAAGATGATATAAAAAATAAAAAAAATTAGGATTTAGGAAAAATTGTAGCTATAGCACTCAGTATAAGACCCACAATTATACTAATAAAAGTAACCAGTATTAATATCCCGGTATCGGCGATAATATACCCACCAACTACCACCAAACTATAACAAACCGCTTGAAATGACACAATAAGAGTAAAAACCAAACCCGTTGAGGTCTTATTATTGTTTTGAAATCCATCAAATTTAGCAATTCCTGTCGCATAATATTTCAGAAAAAATGTAGCTATAAATACCGCAACCAATACAATAATTCCATAAACAGGTAAAAGTGTACTCGAAATATTTTCTATATTTTGTTTAATAAATGCCTCACTAAAAGCTACAATAATCAATGCTTCTCCTGGAAGCCCTCTTATCAAATTTTCAGGATAATTAGTCATTAATGACCCTCTATTGTAGTTTATTCAGATGTAAAGTTCAATATCTAATTATATTTCTTTTTTATTTAAGGATTTACTTTTCTGTTAAAAATAATAAAAAAAGAAAAAATTAGTCTTAAGGTTTTCAAAAACTTTTATTGATTTAAATATAAAAACCGTTCTAAATAATATAGCCGAATTTATCAAAAATCTCTTCACTCACTATTTATAAACTGTGTGGCGAAGAGAATCTGAAGTTAAAAGTAATTAGATAAATACTTCTGTGCGAATATCCATATGAAACTTACAAATCTCACTATTTACTAAATTTTTAGGAGAATAGAAACTCCAGTGATGATACTGAAAGTAAAACTTATTGATTCCAAATATATACCGATTGTTTTACATAAGAGCAAAAATTTTTAAGTAAGCTATGCAAATCTTTCAATGTCATTTTAAGAATATGACATAGGTGAAATTATTGAAAAAAACACTATTTAAGAAAAAAAAATCTCTATTTTTAGTTTTTAGCGTCCTTATTCTCTTTATTACCATGATTATTACCAATAGAAATCATTCTTTTATGTTCTTAGGTGATAAAAATAGGGATTTTACATATCCACAAATAAGTAGGCCAATGATATTTAACATGCAAGTTTCAGATCCTATTTTAGAGATTGGGAATCCTCAAACCATTAGTTGTAGTGCTTTTGAACCTTCAGGTATACAATGGGTTAAAGCCTATATACAGGAACCTGATAGCACAATCATTGATGAAATAATATTGAATCTTATCTCTGGATTTTCTTATGAAGCATCATGGGATTCTTATGGCTTCAGTTCAGGGAAGACATATTACGTTGATTTTGAAGCATTAGACAACAATAATGAATTTACTTACGAAAATAATGGTGCTCAATTTGATATAATTGATACAACTGATCCAGATATTTCCAATCCGTTAGTATCTGACCCTTTACTCGAATTAACTGATGCCCAAACAATAACTTGTGAGATATTTGATTATTCAGGAATTTCAGATGCGAAAGTTTTCATCCAATTTCCAGATACAAATACTATAGCAACTCGAGAAATGATTAACATTGGTGGAAATACTTATCAAGCAATATGGAGTTCTTTTGATGCTTCTATAAATGATTATTTTGTAGATATTTTGGCAATAGATGATAGTGAAAATCTTAATTCCGAGTACCAGAATAACATAATTACCTTTTCAATAATAGAAAAACCACATCAAGACGTAAAAAGTGTAAGTGCTTTCCGTACTATTACTCCAAGTTTAATAGATCAATTGAAATCAGATGATTCGAATACTTTTAATATTCAAAAAGAGTTGTATCATAACTATGAATTCAATGGGAAACCAGTTATAGCATTTCCCGCTGTTTTCAAATCATATAACCCTGCATATAGTTGGTCTGAACAGACTGATTTTAATGAAATGACCCTTGATTGGTGGAATCAGTATCCAGATGATGGTATGATTCGTAAGTTTTATTATGATGGATTTATTTGGACAAGATGGAATACTGTTGATGATTATATAACAGTAAAAAGTCAGCAACGATCTGATTGTACATTAAGAGAAATCGATTTTCATTTACGTTTGGCATACAGATGTGATGGATCATATGGATGCATGAACTTTTTTATTCACAATTTTGCTACAGGTAAAGAAGAATCTATTCTATTTGATAATACTCACTGGACTAACTATAAATACTATGATTATTATCTTTCTTCTGCAGATTTAGATGATCCTAACTTACATCATTATCTTAATGAAAATGGACAAATAAAATTAACACTTTCCTATCATTGTACGAGTAGAATATACTGGGTTTGGCGTATTTGTCGTATTTGGGCACAAGTAGATGTATTGAGGGTGACAACAACTTGGGAGCCTAATAATGCAAAAACAGATTTTGGGTTTGATCCTGGGTTAATTAACGGAGTTAATGATTTTTACATCAATTTTCAGGGAAAAACCAATCAAGGAACAGCTACTATCACGATTAACGATGATCCAATAGCATCTTTTAGTACTAGTGAGATAACTTTAGGAATTTCTCAACCCTTTATCATTAGAAATGTTAATAAACTGACGATTGAAATGGGTACTGCTCTCGAAATCCAGATAGACTTTCTTTATCTTCAATTAATTAGAGATTATCCATATGAAGATGTGAAGTCTGTGAGTACTATTGATGGAAATAATCCAATTCTTGAGAATCAATTAAAAGATGATGATGGTATAATATTTACAGTAAGTAAATCGGACTATGATATGAGTTCTTATGTTTTAGAGGAAAATTTTAACTATTACTGGGAGGGATCAGCTGATTTTATTTCTGAAGGAAATATCGAGGAGGGAACTGCGGTAAAGGATGATGATATTATTTATGTTGTTGATATATCATCAAGTTCGAGGATTGTTTTTTATCAAGAATTTAGTTTTAATTTAGGATCAGGTTGGAAAGACAATTATTATCTTCAAGAACTTACGATATGGTATAGGGTTTGTTGCGGTGCTTATTTTGACTCACAGGAAGATGCAGGAAGTCAATTAGAGATTTTTAATTATGATACGAATCAATGGGATCTTTGGGAGGATGCACCATTAGTAGCAGCAAATTTATATCTTGGTTTAGGGTATTGGAATGATGATAATAGTACCCTTACTAATACTGAAAATACTGATTACTTTAACATGGTATATGTTTCAAATGAAGGAATATTAAAATTTCGTTTTATGCAATATTCCTATAGAGAAGATGATGGAGGCTGGATTATTAATTGGTGGGACTATTTTAGGATTGATTTCACGTATTACAATATTAATCCAGCTGAGATAGAATTTACTTTTAAACCTGGTGTTCTAAATGGTATGGATGATTATTATTTATGGTTTCAAGCTCAAACAAATGGAGGTATTGCTGGATTCTATGTTAATGGCATTAAACAATTCGATATTGAACCTCATTATGAATTAACCGTTGGACCTATTTTTATCTTCATTTTAGAGAAACCTATTACAATAAAAATACTCTTAGAAGATGCTAGATATATTGACATAGATTATTTCTTCGTACAACTAAAACAAACCCCATAATCTATTACCATCTATTTTTTTTTTTAATATGATAGTAAAGGATTTTATTATGAGCAAGGGAAAACATGAACCGGTAGAAATTAAATTTCCTAATATAAATTAATTTTTTTTATTTTTTTGATTAAAAGAGGTTGGTATAAGTGGAAGAGAAACAAACTAATAATGTTGTTAAATTAAGAATTTTAGAGCTTGAAGATAAGCTCATGGATTTAATCGAAATTTCTGTTAGGTATGAAGAGATTCCTATACCTATTTTGGAACATGAAATGAACTCCATTCTAAAAGAAATTGAATATTTGGAAAATTTAACTTAAACTTGTTTTTATTGAACTTGAATATTTTTTGACACAATTTTCCATTATACTGAAATTTGTCGGTGTCTTGAGACTTAAATTGAAATAATTCACTTTTAATCAAGTGATTAAACCTAAATTATGTTTTGAAAAGCAAAAACCTATGAGAAAATCACTCATCCGAAGGAATATTGATACGTTAAGAGATGATGAGCTTCTGGCATTGTTAGGAATAGCACGATTACTAAGAAATCAATCTTATACCATTATAATTCATGCATTTGAAGATTATAAGAACCTCTGTAGTACATATTCTGTAAATCATCATGGCGAGGGAAGTTTTAGAAAATATATAGATCTATTTATACATTTGGAACTAATTCAGAAAAAGAAAGTTAAACGAGAAAGATTCATTAAAATTAGTTTGTTAAATATAGCCTCTACGGAACTTATTGATTTAATATATGAAAAACTGGAAAATAAATTAAACTTAAAAAATAGAGTCTTTGAGAGAATCTGTGCTTGAGATTCAAGTCTTCATGTATTTTAAAACCATTACTTGTCAGAATCTCTTAATGGACATAAATGTCCACTATTAAAATAATACTTTTATTCTATTATTTTACGAAAGAAATAATTGGTTATTTTATATGCTTATTTAGAAATTGTCGAATTAGATCGATTAAATCAGGTCTTTTTTCTGGATTAGACCATTCTTTTAGCTTGAATAATCCTTCTTTTTCCGCTTCATTATGAAGCCAAAGTTTCGCAAACACGCAATAAGTCTTGCCTCGTAGCTTATTGAAATCTCCTTCTTCACAGATCTCCTCAAAATTTTGCTGAATTAAATCTTCTCTAGCTTTTTGAACAGCTTTACTTTTTTGATACATGATACTCATGATAATTTTATCATTATATAAAGGGGATGAGAGTATTGTAATGGTGTAACATCTTGACGTATTTTCTTTTTGTACACAATATTTTTCGCTATCACACAAAATTGTGATTATCCAAAATTTTAAATACTATCTGAGTATATATTTAAACGCAAGGGTTATCCTGGATGTTTTCGCCATGTATTATCCATAATGTATGGGTATTTGAAACAAGTTTAAAATGAAGATAAAAATTAGACCTTGGAACAGGCAGTCTCAGAGAAGATATGAATTGTATGAGATCATTGATGTTCATCCCGGTATCAATATTTATGAATTAGTTGGTCGAGTTAAATGGAATATTGGCCAGGTAAGGCGAGCCGTGAAAAGGTTAAAGAAAGAAGGGTTGGTGAAGAGCTGAAATGAAATTAGAGATGGAAAAGTGCACGAAAAATACTACGGGAAACAAGCACATAGCCATATGAACAAGCGGCCCGGATGCTGTTTCTTTATTCTTCCATGAAAATTTTAAAAAAAGTCTAGTCTTTAAAAGAAACCTAACAAAATTTTTGCTAAAATGAATAGGCGCCTTCATTCATATGATTTAGCGCTTCTATGAGGTAAGATTCCAAATCTATGTTAAAATGAGACACTTACTCGCATAAATTAACTTTAGATTGTTATCACATTCAAGAAAGTATTGAGATTCATATTAATTAAGATTAAACTTCAGCATCACACAACCCACAATAAAATAAAAAAAAAAGAATTTGAATTATAAACTATTTATAATAGATTCTAAGAAAATCTATACCTAACCAAGCATGATATTTTTCTGTTTGATATTCTACACATACAGAATAAACAAGCTTGTTTGGATTTAAGTTTATTTGGCTGATCCCAGGTTGAATATCATATTCATCACTCGATGTACCATCAGTATATCTTACAAACACATCGCAATGATGAGGAACATGCTGGAAATAGTAACTTACATCGATTTGCAGATAACGCAAATTAGGCCAACTACTACTGTATGGAAAAAATATTTCAACAAAAACGACATAAATATACCCAAACAAAAGCCATATAGGTTGAGTTCGAATATAGAAATTAAAACCGTCATTAGAATGAGTACGAGTATGATCCCCCATTACTTCAGAGTAAAGGTATAACTCTTGACCCTCTGAATATACAAAAAATCCCGGAGGAGGAATAGGTTCTGGAATGTAAGCTAAAGTCGCGATTGGAAGAAATCCAGCAAAAAATATGAAAATTCCTGTTAATCCAAATATCAATTTTTTTGTTTTTGCCATTTAATTTCACTTTTATAATTGGACTTCTTTAATTTTCGTTTAATTTAGAGAGAATTACATCTCTATTTCTCCCTATACAGAATAGATTATTTAAATCTTACTCTATTCTAAGGTTTACATTACCACATTTAACGAAATTAATCCTTAAGTATATGGACAAAGAGAGTTTTAAAAACAATTGAAAATCGAGTAGGCCTTAATGATGATGAGGAAGGACCTATGATAAAATTCGAATATATAGAAGATATATATGACAATGATGATCGTTTAAACTCTAAATATTTTTTACAACTAGAAAGCAGCAAATTTAGATTACTACTAATAATTTACCTTTAAATTACCTTTTATTATTTCTAAACTTTTTTTTGAAGTAAAATAATGAAATTTCGAACTTACGCCTATTTTTACATCTTTTTTTTTATAAGGATCCTTGTCACTTGTTTTTTATATTCTTCCTTGCTTATATATATCGCGTAATGGGGAACTTTGAAAATTTTGAATTTATTGGAAAGGTTCCTGTAAAGAATATTATAGGCATCATTGCCAAATGCAATTAGAGTTGGATTATTGGCGCCTATATCAGCCAATTCTTGTAAAAATATTTTAAGATTTTCTCTTTCAAAATGTTTATTATGCCTTAAATATGAAATTACCTTACCAGAAATCTTTTGTTCGAAGTCTTTAATAATGTCCGTCATATAACCACCCCAATAAGGTGTTCCTCTAAATGCAAATCTAATTTTGAAATCATTTGACCCTGATCGCTTATTGTGAAAATTTGCGAAGGGAATCTCAATATACCTTGAAATGTTTAACCCAACCAGAACAACATTATGATTAAGTTGTGAGAGCAAGTTTTTATTAATATCTGGATCTAAAACCGTCATATCGCCAATATTACTTTTCGGTTTATCATCCTCATATGCCCATATTGCCCAACTTCCCACATGCCCATATTTTTTCTTTATGTATTCAAATTTTTCTCTACTAAGTATTTTAATGCCCTCTTCATATATTATTTTCTATTAAAGATTTCTTAGTATAAAGATCTAATTGACAAAAGTATCTAAATATTTATATTAAATCATCAAAAAAATTAATTCGTTGCCTTTAAATATATCCTTAAAGAATGAGGACCAATAGTTTGATCACTATTTGCCAATCTCTTTTCTGAGAAAATATGAAGAATTAACCCTCCGCTTTTAGCATCTCTGGACCTTATGCCTAACTTCTTTTCAATTTTCTCTTATATCATTTTTTTGTATAGAATGCTCCAGCTAGCAATTCACATATTTAAATCTTTACAAACTGACTTCACTTTTGAGAGTGTAGGCAAGGTCATTTTTGAAAAGTTTGAAAATATTCAGAGGAGGTTCCGTAAGAATATCAAATATCGAGATCCAAAGCTCCTAATCCCTATTATTATATATGTGTATTTTCGGCTTCTCGACTACAAAATCAGTAAATCAGAGTTACTAGATGTCTCTGAAATTTCAAGAACCGACTTAAATTGTTTCCTAATGCAATTAAAAAATTTTCTTGGTAGAATGGTTAATTAAAGGTTTTCCACATGAATAATAAAGTTCAAATTTCTTTTCATCCGCACGTACAAAATCTCAGAACCGAACCTTTTTTAATCATAAATATTTTTCCCATTTGTAAGACTGTACAAATTAGTACATTTCTTCTACTCGGGTTAGGGGTTAAGGCCTTATTTTCTAAAGGCTTATTTATTCATACCAGGGTGTAGAACAAAGTAATATAAAGAGTTGGATTTAATGTTTATAAAAGATTCTAAGAGAATTGATGAGATATATAATTTAAAAGGGAAGATCTTATATTTTCTAAAAGAGAACAAAGAGAGAACCTATATCTGTTCAAAAGATATTGAAGAAGAGTTTAATATCAACAAAAGTACTGCCTCCTTCTATTTATCTTCTCTAGAACAACTGAAATTAATCTCAAGAAAGCGTCAAGGCAGAAAAAAAATAATCTCCATCACTGAGGATGGCGACTCAGCATTATAGATATAAAATTAAAAAAAAAAATTTGGATTTTTAATTTATTCTAGAAAATGTGTGAGAGCATAATCAACTGCGGCTTCAGCGTTTACCATACCATAGCCATATTCTTTATGATAACCATCAACATATGTAACACCACCTACTTTTGTAGCAGATTCAGTCAAACACTCTTTTATTTGAGCTGGACTTAACCAGGTAAGCTCTTTTTTCAGTCTAGCTGAAAGAATTAGAGCTATTACTCCAGCTACCATAGGACAAGCCATTGAAGTTCCCTTTAATTTGGCATATCCATTCTCAACTCCATCAGCATCATCTATACTTCCATCAATAGGCACAATGCAAGGACTATTAATGCGAAAACCTGGGGCAACTAAATCAAGTTTTTTTTCAAGACTGTCTTCATCATAACAGCTTCCACTTTCATCATCAAAGTCATATTCTACCAATCTTTTAAAATCTTGCTCCTCCTGACGTAGTGCTCCAACTGATATAGTATATGCATTATTTCCAGGATACTGTACATCTCTATCAACATAATCATACGGAGGAGGAGGATCAGGGTTGTAGCCTACATAATTCCCAGAAGCGGCAACCGTTATTATCCCCATTTGATTCGCTTGAGATATATTATTATTGAGTGTAGTTGTTTCTTCACAAGCAAAACTCATAGATATTATATGTATATCATTATTTTGATCAGCATCATTATGAGTATTAATTGCCCATTGAATAGCATCGATAATTTCATCGGTATTATCTGTAGTGTCTGAATCATCGCTAATTCGTGCTACATAAAGATTACATCTGGGAGCAACTCCAATAACTCCAAAGTAACTTTCTATACCTACTATTATACCAGCACAATGTGTACCATGTCCTAATGTATCTTCAGGAATGGTATCATTGTTCAAAAAATCATACCCTCCTTTATAATTTGCTGCTAAATCTGGATGATTAATGTCAACACCACTGTCAATAACTAACACGTTCACACCTTCCCCTGCATAATAATCTTCGCCTGTTAACACTTTTAAAGCCTTGTCAGAACCACCCCACACTTTTTCCGCATCTATGGCATCCACACCCCAATCCAAAACCTCCTTTGGAAAAATGTAAAACGTTCTTTCTTTGGATGTCAATGTGGTTTGTTGATCATCCTTACCGGATATTTGAATAGTATGCTTTCCATAATCATCCAATGGAAGAACAAAATCTCCTAATATTGAAAATGTTTCATCATTTAACGTATATTCCATAGTCTCTAATTCTTCTTCACCAGTAAAGCTGACTAAAACACCTTCATTTAAATTATCTCCAATATTGTAATCTTCTTCTACATCCCAAGAATATCCAACAGCATCGACATAACAATCATATCCTAAACCTTCCTTTCCTGTTCGCATAAAAAATCGATCTACATCATAATTATTCCAGAACAAATAGGGTCCATATCCATAAATATCTCCATTTATATATATTTTAATTTTATAAGTATATTGGTCTTCTAATTCTTTATATTCGCTCCCATAGGATCCCCTAAAATCTATACGAATATAATACCATGTATCAGCATCTACAGAAACAACATCCTTCCATGTACCATCATCTCGAGTTTGTATTTTTGAGTAGCAAATTCTATTTTGGGCAACTAATATGTCTCCATTCTTAAGAGAAAACTCAAAAAACTCAGAAACATCCGAGGATCTTATCCACAACTCAACAGTTCCATATGTTCGAGTTGAGAAATCGTTGTACATCTTTACTGCATAATCCTCGGTCGTATCATGAAGCTTAACAATTTTATTATGTCTATCTTCATAAATGTTAGAAATAACATCAACAGTAGCTACTTCTGCAACTTCATAAACATCCCAATCGTTAGGATTATTTCCATCAGCATCACTTTCAAAACTATAAGTTCCAGGATAGTCGTATAAACCAGAAGTATCGGTTTCCATGTTTGCATACACATTTTCAGCTTTAGGGTTAATTATTTTTATCGGGCTAATTTTGAACTGACTACTCCCCGAAGAGCTACCTCCAAAAACTTCAATAGTGTGGACCCCATAATCTGGCATTGGAATAGTAATATTCCCTAAAATGCTAATGCTCGATAAGCCATCCAACTTATAAGACATAGAAGCAAAGTTGTTAGGAGTAAAACTCAATAAAAATCCTTCCTCTTTATTATCTCCAACATCATAATGCTCCCAATCGTAACCAATCGCATCGACCCATGTGTCAGTTGTTTTGCCGTTCTGGGTATTAATTCGGAAATTATCCATCGCTATCGGATTCCCCTTAAAAGTATAGGGGCCTCTATGAAAGTCATCAATCCATATATGCCAATCATTTGACGGTTCAGAACAATTAAATTCTATTTTTATATGATGCCATTTATTAGCATCGTAAGGTAATATAGCATGCCAACTGGTGGTATAATAATAAATAGTTCCACTATCAAATTTGATAAGCACTCCATCCTCAGAATTATCATCATATAGTTCAATTGTATTACATTTTTCTGATGTTGATGATACTCTTATCCAAAATTCTATAGTACCATCTATTTGTCCTGTAAAATCATTTTCAATACTAACATGAGAGGAACTACTAGTATCTTCCAAATATACAATTTTTTTATGTCCATCCAAATTAGACATAACATGAGCTGTACCTCCGTCTTCAAAAACCACCCAACCTTCAGGGTTAGTTCCGTCGTCATCGTTTTCAAATCCATATATCGCTGGATAATACCCCTCCATTGGATCAAAATATTGTTCTCCATCGGCAGGAGTAATTATAGTGATTCCGGTACTAATGTTAGGATTAACCAAATTTGATACAAAACTATTATACTGAGGTGCTGTTGTAAACCCTGAAATAATCATAATTAGCAGAAACGTATATAAAACTATTCTTTTTTTTGATTTGCTAATATTTAATCTCATTGATTTCACTTCCTTTATATTTAATTTTTTATTCATTTTTATCATCTCTTGAATTTATTATTAGATTTCATCCATTTTTACTTAAATGTAAAAATTGGATTTGTATGGTCTTTTATTCATTTTTTATATATAAATTTAATCACTCCGCTGGAAAAATAAATGAACATTTTGACTTAAAAATCAAACAATAAAAAAAAAGAAAAATAATGCAAAAATACTAAAACATATTAAGCTAATCAGGAATAAATCCTTCTCCTAATTCGGTTATATGAATACTTTTACGCCTTCCGTGCTTCAGTCTTTCGATTAACCCTAACTCTTCTAGATGCGATAAATGTAAGGATGCTGTGCTATCTCCTATATGAAATACTTTTTTAATATCGCTATAATAAAATAGATCATTTTGGAATTTATTATAATGTTAAGGATTTGCGATTATTAAACCAATACCTACACCAAAAAATACTGCATACAAGATAATAAAACCAATAGAATGATAAATTGTTCTTTTCCTTGATGTTAGGCTTTTAGTTACATTTAAAATTTCATCTTCGAAGCTTTCTTCTATTTTTATTGCTTTTTTAACAGCAATTAGAAGTAATCTATAATGTAAGTA
>JBHLPN010000305.1:0-3829 GCA_048939445.1 Promethearchaeota archaeon
CGGTTACCAAACAAATGGTCCATATGATAATGACTAATTATCACAAAGGAAGGTTCTTTATTAGTATATTGCTTAGATGCTCTAATCAGGTCATCAGTAGCGTATGGATCCATAAGTGTATCGAAAATAACTAAATAATTGCCAAGGTCAAAAAAGCCCGCATTTGATGAGGGCAATTTTTCAGCACTTATTGCAGCATAAATTCCAGAATTAAGATTATAAAGATCAAAATATATAGACTCAAACTCTAACTTTTTAATTTCCATAATCATCTCCAAATTTTTACTTTTTTCTATTATTAATTAATCTTTAATTCGCTCTACTTTAAAACATACAGGACGGATGCCATCAGGACAAGCTGTATAAATCATATTCTCTCCTGTCCAATCGGAAAAGTTTCCTCCACATCTTAAAATATTAATATTCTTGTATAATCCATACCATGCATGATGGCAAAAACCTTCTGGCATGTTTCCTGTTTCATCTACAATAAATTCTAAACCTTCTTGCATTTCACATTTAGTAATTGGCCTCCCATCCGGACGAATAAATTCATGTCCCAGTATATCTTCTGGACCAAATTGTTTCACTACTGTGATTTTTATTTTACTCAATATTTTCCCTCTTTTTTTTATTAAATTATTTAATTCTTTCCAATTTAAAACAAACAGGCTTACGTCCGTCTGAACAAGAAACATGTTGAACTCCTTCTTCATGCCCATAAAAATTACCATCAAAATAAAGTACAGATAAATCTTTATAGATATCTCTCCATGCCCAACCGCAAAATCCTTCTGGCATTTTTTCGATATGTTCAACAATAAATTCTTGACCCTCATCGAATGCTCCGCATGTTGTAATTTTAGTGCCTGATGTGGAGTAAATTTCATGCCCGAATACGTCAACAGGATTAAACTTTTTGATTACTGTAATTTTTACTTTAGACATCTTATTCTACACCTTTGAAATTGATAATGTTCCAGAAATCTTTAATAACTTTTAAGGTTGAAATCAAAACTTAGCCTAATTTACCTTAAATTAATTTAGATAATGAATTTGGATAATTTATAGTTTAAACCATTGTAGTTCAATGGAAGTTAGTATAAAATGCGAACTTTGAATATGATATTCTTTAAAGTATAAAAAATTAAAAAAAATTAACAAAAAAAAAAGGAAATATTATAGTTAATTTGTAGATTAATCCTTTTTTATAAACGATATAATCAAAATTCCGATTCCCATTATAATACCGACAGATATCATTGCCCAACCATATGCAACTTTACCTATTATATCATAAGTTAACATGACAGTACCCCAAATAAATGGACCTAGTGCTGAAGAAAATTTTCCACTTAGTTTGGAAAAACCGAAAAATTCTCCAAATTTCTCTTTGGGAGCAAGTTCTATTACCATAATTCGTTGTGCTGTCCATGTTCCACCTAGTGCTGGACCAGCTACGATACCCATGATCAGACTAAGAATAAAGGGGAGATTTCCACCGACATCAATAGCTTGCGTTGTAAATACTAATATAATACCTATAGTTAATGCTATACCCCACAAAGCGCCTACAAGGTAAAATGTTTTTTTTGCTCCATATTTTTGACCAAATTTTCCTACAAAATAAGTAAAACCAACTGCGGACATAGTAGCGATTATTATAAAAAGGATAGCAAATAAGGTTGATCCACCCGCAATAACTAAACCATCAGTAACTATTGGTGTCATATAGAGAACTATAACATTAGCAATGTCAGCGACAAAGAAATAACCAAAAATAAAAATAAACATTGATTTATGTTTTCTAATATCTTTAAATGTACTTCCTAACTGCTTGAAAGTATTTTTGATTAACTTCCCTATCGGCGGTCTTTTACCCCTTTTTTGCTTTTCGCGAACATAAAGAAACGGAATCGCACAAACTAAAAATAAAATCATCGGTATAAGAAATGTAAACCAGTATCCTGCAAATCCCAAATCTGGTGTAGGTGGAGTTGAAACTGTATCACCTAATAGTAATATTAATGGATACATGATAACAAGAGCAAGAATAGTTCCTAAGTAGCCCCAAGCAACCCCAAATCCCGCAACTTTTCCAATATCTTCTCTTTTAGCTATAAATGGAAGCATAGCATCATAGAAAGTTAAACTAAATTGATAAGCAACATTTGCAATAACATAAAATGTGAGAACCAATGTAAGATTATTTTGGAAGAATCCAAGTAAACTCGCAAAAAGAAGGATAATGCCTGTTAAGCTTATAACAAAAGGTTTTCGTTTTCCTACGTTATCACTAAGTGCACCTAATATAGGTACGCCTATAGCTACTCCAAGCTGCATTAAGAAGCTGACCGTACCATATAGGAAACTAACATCACCATAAGACATTAAATATGGTGGTGATTGACCAATCACCAGCACATAACGATTAATAATTAAACTCACGATAACCATAGAATAAATCGTGTTTGCGAGGTCATACATTGCCCAAAAGAATACATTTCGACGTGATGTTGTAGTTTCATATTCGACTTCTTCACTTAACATAATTTCAGAAGGAGTTTTTACATCATTTTCTTCTTTTGACATAAATTTCACTTTATAATAGATTTAATTTATGAATATATGTGAAATTTCATTGTTTAAAAAGCTTTATGTAAAGTATTTAGATACTAAATTCTAAATTAATGAATTTGAGGAATTATATTTAAAAAAAATCATTGAAATAATTATTCATCTTAGGAAATAGGTTTTGTAGTATTTCAAATTTTTCTTGGTTTATTGAAATAAAACCGAATTCTAACAGTTCTTTAACTGTTCTAAATCCTGCGAGCAATTGTGCTAAATAACTAATATTAATTTCAATATCAGCAGAATTTTCTGATTTTTCTTTATATTCTATATTTATTTCTCTATCATTTGAAGTTAATTCGAAAAATCCATTATTCCAGGGACAAAGTTTATCGTGAATATGAAATAGTATTGAAAAATCATTGATGGAATATTTTAAATTTTCTAAAACAGTCTTTACATTTATAATTCTTAATAAAGAATTGCCTACTATTTTACGATCTAAAATTCTGGGTGTAATTAAAAAATCTATTATATTTTCATTGACGGGAAAATATCCCGCAATACATTCTCGTTGATCTCTATGAGTCCATAAAAAATTAATAATGGCTTGTTTAGCAGTATGATTAAGCCAAAATGCTTCTACAACGTATATCGTTCTCTCAGGGTGTTGAATACCTTGAATAAAAATCAATTCAGTACTTTTTCTAGGAAAATGTAAAATTACATAACCTACTGGTCGATCTCCATTATAACAAACAAATTTGTAATTCTCTTTATAAAATCTCTTCCACTGCATTTCAGCTCGTTTGGCAATGTAATCATAGTTTTCTATTACTTCATTATATACTTGGATAATATCTTCATTTATTCTTTCATACTCTTTCATCTGATAATTAGTTTTTTTATATTTAATATCTGAAATTTTAAATTGGTAGAATATCTGTTCATCCACAGTTTTATATCCAAACTTCTCATAAAAAGCAATCTTAAATGGATAGAGTACCGATAGTGGAATTTGATTTTCATTCATATCATGGAACATTTTTTTCATAATTTCTCTGATAATACCACGATTACGGTATTCTGGTTTCGTCGCAACACCCTCTATTCCTCCCATTTTAAAAGTCATAGATCGAAATTTTATTTCAAAAGGAATTATCCCACCTCCTGCTATTAATACATTATTATCAAAAGCACCATAAAAATGATCCATAGACCTTGATTCTCTGGGCCATTCTAAATTCTCATAAGT
>JBHLPN010000306.1:0-3822 GCA_048939445.1 Promethearchaeota archaeon
TCACTGTGGAGAACAACCCATACCTGAACATTGTGGACAACAAATGAATTTTATTTAAATCTTAAATTTTTTTTTTAAAAATTATATGTTAAAAAAACAAAAGGTTGATTCTGTTTTGAAAGAGAAATTATGTCCAATTTGTAGTAAAATTGTAAGATCTGATGCAGAATTACATGACTATTGTAAATTATGTGGCATGGGAATTTCTGTAAATTTAACTACGCCTAGATTAAAAGATAAAGAGGGAAATGTTTTATACTTCTGCTGTAATAGATGTCTTTCAATATATAGAACCGAAATAATTAAAGAAAATAACATAAATAGACTTTAATTAAGTAAGGAGGGATAATCATAATTATATCAAATTTTACAAGAGACTCCTCTCAAAAAGCAATTGTAAACTTCTATAATTTTAAAAATGCTATAGTTGGCTTAAATATAATATTAAAGATAATTGCTTCTAAAGAGAATGATATCTTCATTAGATTAGGAATGGATAATATAGAAGGAATTTATCAAAACTTCTTAGAATTAATATTTAATGATTATGGTCTTAAAAAGTTGGTGAGAAAAATAGAAAGATCTGAAATTAGCTTAGATATTCCTCTAGAAAGTTCATTAATTTCTTACAATGAGGAGGTATAAGAATTATGGATTTTTTTACATTCATAATATTTTTAATTACTATCATTGAAGATATATTTATTTTGGGAGGACTAATTTTCACAATAATTAAACCAAAGTATAGAATATGGCCTCCACCAGACAGAAAATCATGGCAGTTTTGGGTATCATGGATATTTACTATTCTTTCTTTCTTAGGGACAATATTATTAAGTATTTTAGATTGGAATAGTTTTATTTTTTCACATTGGTTGCGTTTTCCAATTGGAGTCTCAATAATAATTATAGGATTTTTATTGGCAATCTGGAGCGTAAGAACATTAAGTATTCACTCCACCCTCGGTTTAAAAGGGAAATTAATCACAAAAGGACCCTATAAGTATTCTAGAAATCCTCAATATTTAGCCGATATTATTATATTTACTGGATTGATAATACTAGCTAATTCATATTTAACTTTGATTACAGGCATTTTAGGAATATTATGGAATTTTATTACTCCGTTTACAGAAGAGCCATGGTTAAAGAAACAATTTAAAGATGAATATGATGCATACCATGAAAAAGTTAGGCGGTTCATTTAAATTATAAAAATTTTTTCAAAAAATTGTCGAAGAATGCACATAAGTAGAGAATATTATTATATTTTATGAGATGAAATTATGAGATTCTGCCCATATTGTGAAAATATATTAATTCCAAACAGTAAAAGACTATTTTGTAAGGTGTGTGAAAAAGATTTCAACTTTGATCCTAAAATAGATAATTACACCATTGTAAAAACAATAAAGCATGATGATAAAGAATTCGCACCCATAATTGTTAAAGATGGTTTAAAATTAAATAAAATCTCATCAAAAGATCGAAAAGCTTTTGAGGATTTTTTTCAAATAGAGTCTAGCTAATTAGAATTTTACACAAATAGTTATTTAAAAATTAAAATATATACATTTACATATATACTTATTCACATATACCATAAGGTAATAAATAATAAAATATCTTAAAAAATCAAGCTGTTGTAAAATGTCTCAATTAAATCTAAGAACATACTTTTTAGTTTAATACAATGTCAGAAATAGATCCCATATTAGAAATATATGATAAACAAGCTCCTACTTACGATATAATGAATTCACTTATGGAAAGTATATTCTCAAAAGGAAGAACTATTTTTTCTTTATTAAGAGGAAAAATTCTCGAAATAGGTGTCGGAACTGGAGAAAATTTAAAATATTATCACCCTTCTGCGAATATTACTGCCTTTGATTGGAGTCCACAGATGATTCATCAAACTAAAATGAAAGTAAAAACATTAGAGCTTCACAATGTAAAAAATTTCATTATAGGTGATATTCAAAAATTAGATGATTATTTTGAAACAAAATCATTTGATTTCGTTACATCTACTTGTGTCTTTTGTTCTGTTCCTGATCCTATAAAAGGTCTTCAAGAAGTTTCCTTAGTATTGAAACCATCTGGAAGATTGGTTCAAATTGAGCATGGAATAAGTAATTTCAAATTATTGAACTTCTTAATGAAACCGCTTGATCCAATAACCGCTACGATGCGAGGATTTCATCTTACAAGAAACACACCTCAGAATCTGGAAAAAGCGGGATTTAAAATAATTCATGAATGGTCCCTTGATCATGCTGGGATTGTCAGAGTAATTATATCTAAGCCAAAAATTTAATGGAAATTATGGTTAAAATTAGTAATCTTACAGATTTGGATCAATTATTCACTAATTTTGTAGTTACAAGGATCTAATCAACAACAATGTTTTCTACGTGATTGTGATTTTAAAAGCTTTTTGGAATTTAGGTTAGTTGTCTCTCTCTTAAAAGACAATTCTATACCACAAAATTCACAAAATTGATAATCAGCATTAGTTATTGCTGCTCCACAATTAGGACATTCCAATTTAACATCACCAAATTATTTTATTATATCCAATAATAATAATTTTATAATAAATACAAATGAATAGATATTAAAATGTTATTATAATATTCTATAAATTTAAACACAATCTTCAAAGATAATACAGTGCAATCATGGAAGATTCTTTAAAATTACTACAAAAATCAGGTTAATCTAATCTTACTTTAAACTTACATCCTATTAAATATTTCTTAAAGCTGTAATTCCACTTTAATAGTTTGACCTGATAATATATATTTTATAATAACACCTTTTAAATATATACTTTTACATATATACCCTAAGATACTGATTTCAAAAATTAAAATAAAAAATAGGTGATAAAATGATTTTTGATACCTTTCATGATGGTGATTTTCATATGATGGATTGGTTGTTTAGCACATTTGGTCCATATTCATGGCTCATTATGGTATTAGGAATAAGTCTTTATATCATATTTAGTGTTACGATAGCTTATTATGTACATAAAGATGCTATTCGGAGAGGAATCGTTAATTCTGAAGTATGGTTAATTGTAGTCTTGATTTTTAATGTGATAGGGTTACTTCTTTATTTACTTGTCAGAGGAAATTATACAAAAAACCAATCTAAGGTAAGAACAAAGGAGTATGGAAATGAACAGTAGGAGAGAGCAATTTAATGATACTGGATTATGGTCATGATAATATAAGCCATATGATGGATTGGGGTTCAAATGGATGGATCTACATGATTTTAGGAGGGATTTTTTTTCTTCTAATTGTTGTTATTCTTTTATACCTTCTATCTCGTGGTTTTCGTCAAAATACTCTTACTAATACCTTAAATTATGAAGCATACGGCAATCCAAAAATATCATCAGTTAAGGAAAACGGGGAAAAATCAAATGAAACCACTTATTTCTGCCCTAGTTGCGGAGTAAATTTAGATGGGAGAACATCTAAATTTTGTCCAATTTGTGGAAGTAAAATATAATTTATAATACTAATTTTTTTATTATCTAAAGCTAAGTACGTAATAAATAATGTAAATGTAAAATGCGAAGGGAATATTGTGCTTAACCAAATATCTCTCATAGAATTATCAGTACCATTGTTTTTGGCATTAAGAGAAGGATTAGAAGCTGTATTAGTAGTAGTAATATTATTATTATATTTAAAGAAAACCGAGCAGAGATTTTACAATAAATATGTGTATATAGGAATTGTTTTAGCAATAGCTAGTAGCATTATATTTGCATTATTATTTACTGTGTTATTTGGTGGATTT
>JBHLPN010000307.1:0-3819 GCA_048939445.1 Promethearchaeota archaeon
GCAGATGGTATGGCAATGCGCATGATGCTTCTTAGGAATGTTATGGGGGCATCAACTTATCATTATCATACTGAAACAACTTTGAAAACATTAAAAGCTACAGTGGAAGGTAAAACTCCATTTAAAATTGCTGAACCTGAAAAATTAAAAAGATTTGCTGAGCGTCTTGGCTTAGACATATCTGGTTCAGAAAAAGAAATTGCACTTAGGTTATATAAGTTCGCAATGGAGGATTTTAATAGGTCATATGATAAAACAAGTAAAATTGTTGAGAAATTAGCTCCAATCGAAAGACAAGAAAGATGGAAGGAATTAGGAATTTTTCCAGGAGGTCTTCATGGTGAACTTATGTTTTCAACAAGTTCCTGTCTTACAAATGTTGATGGATATTATGCAAGTCTCGCTTTGAAAGCAATGAGATTAGGGATTGCAATGGCTTATCAAAGTCAAATAGTCAATGAGTTTACTCAAGATATATTATTTAATGTCCCAAAACCCCATAGAATGCGAGTTAATTTAGGGGTACTAGATCCAGATTACGTGAATATACTTCCAAATGGTCATGAACCATTCTTAGGATTTGCAATGGTTCAACTTGCGAGAGAACCTGAATGGCAAGAAAAAGCAAAAGTTGTTGGCGCAAAAGGATTAAGAATAATAGCAAATATTGAAACTGGACAAGAAATGATACAACGGTGGAAAATGGACGATGTATTTTATGGATTTACTGGAAATTGGATTATGCAAGAAGCAGTTTTGGCTAGTGGCTGTATTGATGCATTTATCTGTGATATGAATTGTTGCATGCCAATTGACCCCATATATGCTGAGAAATATAAATTTAAATTAGTTCCAGTTTCCGAGGTTGTTGCATTTGAAGGTATAACAAACAGAGTGGATTATAAGCCTGAAATTGCTGAAGAACAAGCAGCTACTCTACTTCAAATGGCAATAGATAATTATAAGGAACGTAGAACAAGTGTAGAACCTATTACAGGTTTAGATATGAATGAAGCAGTAGTTGGTTTTTCAAGTGAAAGCATAATTGCCGCTTTAGGAGGAACCCTTGAACCTTTACTTGATGTAATTAAAGACGGCACCATCCGAGGAGTTGCAGGATTAGTATCTTGTACAACACTTAGAGATTATGGCCAAGATGTGCATGTGATTGAAGTAGCAAAAGAATTAATTAAAAGAGATGTTTTAGTATTATCGATGGGCTGTGGTAACGGCGCTTTACAAGTTGGAGGTTTATGCGTACCGGAAGCAAAAGAAATGGCAGGTCCTGGTTTAAAAGCGCTCTGTGAAAAATTAGGGATCCCACCTGTGCTAAGCTATGGAACATGTACAGATACAGGAAGAGTTGCAGATTTGATTGGAGCAATCTCAAATGCACTTGGAGGTGTACCAGTTCCAGATTT
Organism: Promethearchaeota archaeon; assembly: GCA_048939445.1. Lineage (GTDB taxonomy): Archaea > Asgardarchaeota > Lokiarchaeia > Sigyniarchaeales > SOKP01 > Loki-b32. The sequence continues at coordinate 1,422 of JBHLPN010000307.1, forward strand.
ACCTGTTGTAGCTGTAGCTCCAGAATATATGGAACAAAAAGCAACTATTGATGCTATATTCGCTTTGGCATATGGTCTCTATACATATGTTAATCCAGTTCCCACAGTAACCGGAGGTGCTGATTTAGTCAATCTTTTAACCAGAGATTGTAAGGATTTGACTGGTGGTATCTTGCATGTTGAGACTAATCCTAAACTTGCTGTAGATGCCATGTTAAATCATATTGAGGATAATAGGAGAAAATTAGGAATCTAATTTTTTCTTATTTTTTTTTTAATTTATGAAGAGAACTGGTTATAATCTAATCATTCCTCGAAAGCAATTGAAATAAAAAAAAATGATCTTTAAATTCTTATTCTTTAGTCTTTCTTGGTAATATACCTAAGATAAAAAGTGTAAATAAGCTACTAAATGCCCATGTCCAATAAAACCATGTTCCAAAAAGAAATCCAATCAATCCCAAAAATCCTAAAAATAATAATCGATTTGCTCTTTTTACAGGAACTTCAGGGTCATATGGAATAATTCCTAAAAGGAATAAGAAGAACAAGAAATATAGCCAGAATAAAGGTCCATAAAGTACTCCTAATCCACCTAACCACCCTAGATTACTTAACCAAACAAGAGGATGTAATGGACCTAGTTTTCCTAGAGGTTTAATTTCTTTTTTAGGGACATTCTTTCGTTTAGTTATAGAGAATATGATCACAAGAATAGGCCCCGCAATTGTCAAAGTCAAAGCAATACCAAAAAGCAGAAGACCACTGTAGACGCCAAAGGCTACCCAAATTAATACAATAGCTAAAATCAATATGCCTACAATTGGCTCTTTAAATTTGTATGTTATCGATAGAACGGGGCCTCCAACCGTCACACATAGAGCGAGCCAGAATAAAATCACGAGATTTGTAAGACCGAAGAATACCCAGAGTGCTACCATTGCGAGTAACCATAATGCAAACAGTAATCTTGGTAAATAACTAATTTTTTCACTCATTTTAATCACTTAAACCATATAGCAAATTTTGTTTTAAATTTGGATCTCTATTTGTTCTCATTATATTTATAATTATATCTAGTATCAATAATAAAAATTGGATCTTCTTGAATGATGAGTAGTCAGATTGAAATTGTAAGAACATGTTCGAAATTAAAAATATATAATGACTTCCATTTGATTTAATCATGACTGAAGCAAAACAACATAAAATAGTAAAAAGAAAAATTATCAAGATCGATGAAGATCTTTGTACAGGTTGTGGGAATTGTGTAGTGGATTGTGCAGAGGGTGCCTTGAAAGTGATTGATGGGAAAGCTAGGGTTATAAATGAGATTTTCTGCGATGGTCTCGGTGCGTGCATTTCTGGTTGTCCTGAGGGTGCACTTGAAATAGTTGAAAGAGAAGCTTTAAAATTCGATGAAGAGGCTGTTGAGAAACATTTAGAGTCTATGAAACAAAATGAACAAGCTGAAACTATGCAAATAAATGAAATTGTTACTGAGCACGCTCACCAATGTGGTTGTCCTTCTGCTCAAACAATGGTTTTTGAGGAACCCAAAACGCAAACAGAAGTATCTGGAAAGATACCTTCATCGTTACGACAGTGGCCTGTTCAGATGCATTTAATTAATCCTCGAGCACCGTATTACCAAGGAGCAGATGTTCTCCTTTCAGCTGATTGTGTTGGATTTTCCTATGGTTATTTTCATAGAGATTTCTTAAAGCAAAAATCAATTGCTATTGCTTGTCCTAAACTTGATCAAGGAAAAGAAGTTTACATTGAGAAAATTAAATCACTGATAGATGATGCTAAAATTAACACACTCACAGTTGCGATTATGGAAGTACCATGTTGTGGAGGATTATTGGCATTAGCTCAAGAAGGTGCCAAGCGAGCAAATAGAAAAGTTCCTATAAAATACATTGTTGTAGGGATTCAAGGAAATATATTAAAAGAAGAATGGATATAATTTTTTTTTATCTTTATTTTGTTATTTTTCAAATAATACTTTCTTTTTAATGATTTTTCTAAGCATTACTGACAATGCTGATTTAGATTTACCCATCTCGTTAGCTAATTCTTCTAAAGAAATTTTTCTCGGAATTTCAAAAAACCCTGAGGATATTGCTTTATCAAGAATATTTAATTCATCTAAAGTTAACTTATATTTATCATCTTCAATATTATATGGAGAAATACCAATTCTGAGTAATTCAAAGGTTATATTTTTCTCTTCAAAAAGACTTAAAAGTTGATCTATCCGATCTCTACTTGAAATTAACCTCCAATAAGCAAAACCTTCTTCTACTCTTACTGGGAAATCCACAAGGACTCCACATTTTATTATGGCATATAATAAATAAGGATCTTTTGTTTTTACATTAAATCTGATTTT
>JBHLPN010000308.1:0-3813 GCA_048939445.1 Promethearchaeota archaeon
ATTTTTTAACTATACTAATTGAGAGTCTGTATTTTTACAATTTTATAATAGTTTTATTTTTTTAATTTAGTTTTTTCTGTTAAAATCAAATCATAAAGATCGTCCATAGTAGGAGGGGGAACATATTCTTCTTCTTTTTTTTGGAGTATTATCGCATCAGAAGGGCATATAGCAACACAATTTCCACAACCTATGCATCTTTTTCGATCAATCGAGGATACATCATCAATAAGAGTAATTGCTTCAAGTTGACAACGATCAATACAGGAACCGCACCCAGTACATAATTCAGGATCTACTTCTGAATAAAAATTAGATACAACATAATTTGCTGGATCAGGAACTTTTAATAGTTCTGAGATCCCTTTATCACAACAATAGCAACAACTACAAATAAATTCAACATTTTGGGAATTACTTGGTCGGAGAATTAAACCTTCTTCTTGATTTGTTTGCAAAATTCTAAGAGTTTCTTCTTTGCTAATTTGAGTAGCCCATCCTTGATCAATGTACATTTGAATCATATCTCCAAATCCTAGGCAATTGTCCTTATGGTTCGTCATTTTGCATGGTTTTCCGTACATATCCCTTTCTTGACGACAAATACAATTAATTTTTGCGAAAGGTCCGTTGCTCTCTTCTATTATTTTTCTTACATTATCATAGGGAGCAACTCTAAGTTCTGGATCAAGACTTTTTTCAACAGGTATTGTTCGGAGCTGATGATAATCAGTCTTATTAGCTTCTGCGCCCCATATTTCACCTAAGTATTCATTGAAGTCTTTTAAAAATTCCGTTGTAAGTTTATTGACCTGGAACTCATACATACCAATTATTAACATTGCATTAGCATAGTATTTCTTATCTCGTTTTCTCTTCGATAAAATGGAGCCTTTTTTCACCATATTATCTAATTTTGTCTTTAATTCTTCTATAGAGACTCCAGTATCTTTTATTCGTTCATAAATCTGTTCTAAAGGTTCAAGATCTCTATTCCACCCAAACTTTAAGAAAGTAGCGATATTTGCTTCTTCAGGTGTGAAAAGGTGTTTAAGAACTCGAATATCTGACCCAGATTCTGCCTGAGGGAATCCGATTGGCATCTTATCAAGGTGCTTTTGCAATTGTCTATAAATATCTGAATCTTCACTTTTGTTTTCATTTGCCATATTTATTCACCTTAATATAATTTAATTAGCAAATTACTTATTATTTTTCAATTTTCAATATTATTGAAGTTCTTCTTATATAATTTTTTTCCTTATTTCTTGAAGTAAATATTATGAAATCGGAAAAAATTAAAATATTTAAACTTTTAAGAATGATTAAATAATTGATGAATGAAGGTGGATGGTCCCCTCCAAAAAAACCTAAAAATGATCAAGAATATTTCGAAGCTCTAATTAGATCTGTTTTTAGCGCTGGATTTTCTTATAAAGTTATAAAAACAAAATGGGAAGGTTTCCGCGAAATATTTCATAATTTTAATCCATATAAAATTGCCCAATGGACTGAGAGTGATATTCTTATTGCTATTGAATCTCCTAAAATTGTTAGAAATGTGAAAAAAATTAGAGCAACAGTTGAAAACGCTAAAAATTTTATAGACTTAGTTAAAAGGTATGGTACATTTGAAAACTATTTAAAATCTTTAAGAGATAAACCTTATAATGAAATATCACAAATTATATCAAAAACTTTTAAGTGGCTTGGACCTTCAGGTACATACTTCTTTTTATGGAGGTCAAACGAGAAAGTACCATCTTGGGAAGAATTAAGGCATATATAAATCTAAGCAGAAAAAAATTTTCTAGTCTTATTCTGATAAAAATGTCTTAAGTTTTTCTGAATTGTTTTCCACAATGGTTAAATTCTCGCATTGCCACACTGGCTCTTGAAGTAATTTTAATCCTGATCCAGCAGTTTTTTCTAAAATGCCAACATATGCTCCAAACAATAAAGCTAATCTATATTCAAAAGCAGAAATTTTTCCGCCTCCAATTCCAAGAAGTTTAATTTTACTAATATCAAGGTTATTTAATATAATATCTGTCCAATAGTGGAGTGCTTCCAAAAAACTAAAATCATTTCCATCAGTTTGATGTATCTTCAAATACCTTCTATCAACCTTAATATCTCTCGGAAAATTTTTAGGGATATAACCAACAGTCTTAATTGATTTTGGATATGCTTTCTGGATATCACCCACAAGATCGCATACACCTGCAACTGTACTTCCAGAGATAATGGTTCCTTTAAATGATTTCAAAGCATCTAATAAATTTTTTTGTAAATCTTGTCCAAGTTCTTCTTTACTTAGTTTTGTACTTCCTGTAATAATGACCAGAGGGATGTTTAAATCTCCCTCTTTTACACCAAAATCCATTTTCAAACGGTTAATAGCATCTTTATTGTTAAATCGAATAGCTAAACCAAGAATTAATAATTGTCTAACTAATTTTATTCCTTGTAACTCATTGGCAACAACACTAAGACTATCCAGATCATTTAAATGAGAGGAGATCATCCATCCTGCGGTACTAAATCTTATACCTAATAAATAATTAAGCAAACTTTCATTTATCTCTTTAGAAAATAATTTAAACAGCCCATTATTAAAATATGCCCAAGGCATGTTAATTCCAACGGATATTTGTTCTTCACTAATCTTAATGATGTTCTTGATAGCGGGTAATGAATAATCAAGTATATCGATGTTTTTATTAAGTGCAATATTAGTAATAAAGTAATTAACTCCAGTATAAGTATCATCAGGATTAATATTATAAGAGTGGTTATAACACTCGAGTGCCTTTTCAAGATTTAGTTTCTTCCATGATCCCCCTAAACATGTCAATGCATCAGTATCTTCTGAATCCAATTTTATTGCTTCCTCCAAATATTTTTGTCCTTGTTGGTATTCTGTGCTCGTAGGATTTTTAGCATAATATTTGTATAAAGCAAGACCGAGTTCTTTCAATACTGAAGGATTATTGTAATTAAGAAAATCAGTAAGAAGTTTTATATTAAGATCCCATTTTTCGACCGCTCTAGCTAATTTTACTATTCTTAATACCAAATGAAGTTCTTTTGATTTATCAGGAGCGTTTTCATAAACCAATAACAAACGATTAATTTTATCATTTATTTCTTGAGCAGTCATATAAGCGCCATAATTTGCCTCATATATACTCAAAAAATCTAAACTATTCTTAAATTCATGATCAGCATCTTCAAGAATTGCTGCAATTCGATAGAATTGCCGTTTAATTTTATCTGGAATTTTAATACTCGGTTTATATAAATTATCATGCTGAATAATACTCCAACAATGTTGAAGAAGAGTTCTTATTTGAAGTTCTGCTTTAAGATTATAAATATCATCAGAAACATCAAGATCTTGTAGATACATGGAATCTGGATTCAATTGTACAATATAATGATGAGATAGATATCCAAATTGATCCTTATCTAAAGTATCGAGTTTGTCCTCGCTATCTTCCCATTGAATTTTGAAATTCTCTTCTATTATTTCGCAACATTTCTTTACATCGTCTAGAGTTGGTAAAATAATACGTCCTCCGCACAGATCAGTTAAATCTTCAACAGGATTTGGTCCATACTTCTCTACTTTTCCAGGACGTTGTATTTTTTCTGCATAACTTGTTACCGTTTTAGCACGAGTTTGAACTATGCTTTCAGGAGAAATATTTTCAGCAATTTTTTTAAGAATCAAATTAAGTATTTCTGCATACTTAACAAAATCTCCACGACATTCCTTATAAATATTAATTTCTCTTATAAACTCATCTC
>JBHLPN010000309.1:0-3811 GCA_048939445.1 Promethearchaeota archaeon
AAAGCGCAATTGTTAACTCTGACCGCACCCGAAATGACGGTGCTCATAGGTGGTATGCGCGTTCTGAAGACCAACTTCGGAGGAACGCAGCATGGTGTCTTCACCAAACGACCTAAGGCGCTCACCAATGATTTCTTTGTGAATTTGCTCGACATGAACACAACTTGGAAGGCAACCACCAAAGATAAAACAATATTTGAGGGGCATGATATCGAAACGGGTGAACTCAAGTGGACAGCCACCCGTGTTGACATCATCTTCGGTTCAAACTCCCAACTCCGGGCATTGGCTGAGGTTTACGGTAGTGATGACGCTCAGGAGAAGTTCCTGCACAACTTTATAGCGGCGTGGAATAAAGTTATGAACTTAGATCGTTTCGATCTCGCATAGTAGCCAAAAATTTTTTTTACTTTTTTTATTTTTTTGTTTTTCTCATGGGCTCTAGATCTTTTAAGTTTTTAAAAAAAAATTAAATTTTTAACCCGTCGAATTAATTTATATATTTACGTAAAAACCATTTCCAAGTATAGTAATTAGAATTTCCTAGTGTTATAAAGATATTCTTTCATGACTATAAATTTGATTAGAAAATTATTATAAACAAGAATTATTAATTTTGAAGTAAGTATCATAAATTAAAAAAATGAAATAAATAAAGAATAATTTGGAGCATTTCCCTTGAGTATCGAAATATGGTTATCTGGTTTTCTGTATCTGCTTATTTTGGTTCTACAAATTGTAATGGCAGCATTTGGGTATATATTGGAACCAACGCCGAAGCATTATGAATCAGACTATAAGCTGCAAAATTTTAATAATAATCCAAAAAAATTTAAAATAGGAGTCGGAGTAGCGCTCATAGAACATTTTTGCGTCATTACACTAGCTATATTGTTGTTTTTTGTTATTAGTCCATATAATATACTAGCTGGAATTGTTTGTATTATCTTTCGAGTAGCAGAAGGCGCAATCCAAGTCTATATTGAAAAAGATTACTGGGGACTGCTTAATATAGCAGAGAAATATTCATTTGCTAGTGATGCAGAGAAGAATTCGTTGATAGATTCATATCGTAACATTCTCAGAACAAAAAGCTCTAGATTTGCATTTGCAATGGTCGGTTGGTCCATTGGTACACTCGCATTTTCAATTGTCTTAGTTATATTTATGTTGGCAATCCCCTTTATTGGATGGTTAGGAATAGTTACCAGCATTTTAATTGGGTTTGCTAATGGTATGAATCTTATAAAACCTGACGTTAAAGCCTATGAAACCCTGTCATCTATCAGTGGTCTGCTGGCGATTTTGTTTGAAGTTCTCATCGGAATTTCGCTAATATTTTTCCCTCCCATCTCTACATAGTAGTATTCACTTTTTATAAAATTATAAGATTAAATTTAATTGAACAACAGATTTTTATTTCTTAGATCATTTCGCAAAAAGACAAACGAAATCGGTTCTACTAAAAAAAACTAAAAGTAATAGAAATACGTAGGTGTGAATACTACGCTTATGAAGAAAAAAGGATGCAAAAAGAAATGAATAACTATGATATAGTAATTGTTGGCGCTGGAACATCGAGCACAATTGCCGCCCGATTTGCTGCGGCAAATGGATTGAAAGTATGCTTAATTGATGCAAATAAGAAAGAGAAGATCGGTAATAAAGCGTGCGGAGATGTGGTCTTAGCTTCCATTTTTGACTTTTTAAAGATTGATCCACCTCAAGGAAACGAAATATTGAGCATGAAGAAAGTGATCAAGTTATATGACTCGGATCTTCAAGATCATCTTACAGTTAATATGCCCATTTACTTGGTGGATAGATTACGATTTGGGCAAAATTTTTTAAATAATGCGCTTGATTCGGGAGTAGCAGAATTTTTAGATAACTCTAAGGTCATGGATCTGACTTATAAAAATGGTAACGTTAATGGAGTTACGGTTAGATTAAAAACTGGGGAAAAAATAACCATAAATGCTAAAATTGTAATTGATGGTAGTGGAGCTCATTCTATTGTGCGAAAAAAAATCAAAAGCGAAATTATACAAAATGAGATTTCAAAAGATGATTTAGTTATTTGCTATCGGGAAATCATTCAATTTAATGATAATTTGCGCCCAAAATTACCCAGAGATTCTTTAACTGTGGTATTTGATTCCGATAATGTTCCCGGAGGTTATTTCTGGTACTTTCCCAAATCAGACACAGTAGCCAACCTGGGGTTAGGTGTTTTGTTAAATCAAAAAAGTAATTTGAGCGATATCTATCAGAATTTTGTTTTAAATAAAATTTTAAGCCTAAGGAATTACAAAATATTAACTTCAAGCGGAGATATCGTTCCTATTAGAAGACCTCTTCCTTCATGTGCTGACAATGGTATCATGTTTATAGGAGATGCGGGATGCCATGTTAACACAGCTAGTGGTGGGGGAATTCATACTGGAATGAAAGCTGGTTATTATGCTGCTATGGTAGCTAAAAAAGCAATTGAAGCTGAAGATTATTCATTAAATAAATTATGGGATTATAATTGTCTTCTGATGAATGATTTTGGGATAGGACACGCAACTAATGATGTCGCTCGCCTTCTCTTACAGCACACCACGACAGATGATTTTAATTATATTGTAAAAAAGAAATTAATTGATGATAATGAGATCACACAAATGTATTATGGTAAAATCATCTCCCCATCGATTAAACAGGTGGTATCAAAATTATTCAAGGGGATATCCAAGCCCAAGTTGTTGCTTAAACTAAATTATCTTCTTAAGCAGATGAAACAAATTAATCAGCATTATTTACAATATCCTCAAGATATCAGTGGTTATGAAATTTGGCGAGAAATTGAAAATGATATGTTTATCAAAGTATATTCAAAAATAACTCCAAAGAACTAATAAATCCTTCTTCTAGGAAAAAAACAAAATGAATTCTAAATAGGTTTACCTTAGAATTTGAGTAGTAATTTCTTCTTTTCGAAAATCTACACGTGGGAGTTGTGTTACATCATAAGGAAGAGACGCATCATCTGGTATGGGATCAATATAAAAATGACGAAATTTCGCATTCTGCATCCTACAGGATGTAACACGATGTTTATAAGCAGGATGATGGATCATCATTTTCCAAATATTTTTCAATGGCATATCTCGAATATTCCCAAAAGATAAAGGAGTAAAATCACAAGGAGTTACCTCCCCATATGCTGAAACATAATATTGAATATGCGCTGCTAAACATCCAACACCTGCAAGATAAGATTCAATAGAATTTTGCCAAGATTGTGAAGAGAGTGGTGGAATTATTTTATTTTTACTTATATTTGAAGAAAATTCACGAATTTCTTCACGTTGTTCCGATGTTAGGAGTTCACTTGTATCTTTCAAGATTTTTCCCGTTGGAACTCCATCAAATAACATTACATTATGCAATCCCAATTCTTTTGCGAGTTCATGAATTTTTATATATTGTCCCTTTTTAGTAGATGATTGGGTCGCATAAGAAGAAAATCCAACAAATATGCCTTTCTTTTTCGCTCGTTTAATTCCTTCTATTGCGGTTTCAAAAAGCCCTGCTACACCTCTTAATTTATCATGTTCGTCTGGAACTGGACTGTCGATGCTTACAAAGAGGGAGTATAATCCCGCTTTAGCTAATTTATCTACATTATCTTGAGTAAGAAGTAAGCCATTTGTAAATAGTATCGGAACAGTCTTTTTTTGATTGATATGTGAGATCAACTCAAAAATATCTTCACGTAATAAAGGTTCCCCACCCGTAAAAGCTATGATTGATATACCCAGCT
>JBHLPN010000005.1:0-10150 GCA_048939445.1 Promethearchaeota archaeon
TTGAGGCCATTTAAAACTGGAGGCTCAGCAGGAAGATTTCCTAATTTTAACAAACTGAAAGAATATTTCTATGAATATAGAGACTGGGAACCAAATACCGGATTACCTAGCTTAAAAAAGTTAAAATCATTAAACTTGAAATTATGAAAAAGTCAGGATTCTTGCGAATTCCTATTTTTAAGGACTAATTTTGCTAATAAATTAAAAATTTTATGAATATTTTCTCCTGTTTTGGAACTACACTCGATAAATCCATCTGCACCCTTATTAATTGCTAGATTCATAGCTTTTTTAGTAGAAACTTCCTTTAAATGAATTAGATCTGTTTTTCCACCAACGAAAACAATAGGTAAATAGTAATCAATTTCATCCTCCACAATTTCAAACCAATCATCGACATGAGCAAGTGAACCATAATTAGTAATATCAAACATAAAAATCGCGCCATTAGCTCCTCTAATATAAGATGGAAATAAAAATCTAAATCGTTCTTCACCTGCAAAGTCCCATATTTGAAGCTTAACCATTTCTCCATCTAACTCAAGAGCTTTCAAGTGAAAATCTACACCAAGGGTCATAGTGATATCTTGCTTGAATAAATTGGTTAAAAATCTGTGAGTTAATGTGGTTTTACCAGTTTGTGAATCTCCAAAGATCACTATCTTGAATGTTGAAGTATATGCCAACCCAAATACCCGAAAATTATGTATATTTTACCTGTTATAAGAGGTTTTTATCTGATGTTATGTATAAAATATAAATTTGGTCTTTTAAAATTTTACACAAAATTCGAATTCCTCAGAATTGATAGCAATATACATTTTCCAATGGAAGAAATTAAAAATGGTTCTGTTCATTAGACATAGAATCAGTAAGCTTCTTCAATAGATATAATGCTCCCTCTTTATCTAAAGGATCATTATTATTGCCACATTTAGGGCTCATTATACATGCTGGGCAGCCATCAGAGCTTTTACAATTGCAGGATTTGATTAATTTATAGGTTATTTTAAGTAATTCATTTAAATTGTTATAGAGTGCTTCAGATATCCCTATACCTCCTCTGTATGCATCATAAATGTAAATAACGGGTTGCTGTTTAACAGGATCAAAATCGATTGAAACTCCACCTAAATCCCATCTTGAAATTTGAGCTAATCCTGGTGCCATAGCAATCATGGCATGTTCTATAGCGTGAATAGTTCCACCGAGATCATAACCTGCTAATTCTAAGTCTTTTTGATACTCAAAAGGAATTAGGAACCAAAAAGCTTGGCTTTCGAACTCAATAATAGGAATATCTCCTAATTGATGTCTAGATCTTATTTCTTGAGTTACTGTATCAATCACTTTATAGGAGTAATATTCATGTTCTACTTTAACATTTCCATAAAAGGTGTTAATATTATTGTTTAAGTTTACTTTTTTTTCTGAGATCACTTTAAGAGGAGTGATATTTGTATGTTTTAAGGATTGTGTATAAAAATCAACATTAGCACTTTTTAAATAGACTTTTCTTTCGTTTATATCGAGCTCTTCTACTAAATAAGTTTCTGCTTCATAAAGATAAACAGCGCCTTGGTGTAGATCACGAAAAACGAAACTTTCATCCTCTACAGTTAAAATTTCTTCACTTGAACCAGTTTTTAGCAAAACTTTATAACTTCGATTTGAAAGATCATTTAATCCATACTTTTCATTAGGAAAAAAATCACTATTCCAAAAATAGCGTTCTCCTCTTTTCAAAAGTAAGGTTTCTGAAATTAATTCTTCCAAACATTCTAAAAATAAGCTTTTATTCTGAATACCGAATTTATGGTAATCTTGAATTTTTATTGGGCTTTCTTTACTTGCGCAACAAATATGGTTTTTTAAAATGTATTTATTATTTAATGTGATTAAAACTTCTTCTTGAATTAGTCCAAATAAATTATCAGGATTGTGAATATAGAATAGATCTAATGGATTTTGCATTGGAATGAAAGTTGATATCGAGAGATCAGTGCCTCTTCCAGAACGGCCGATTTGTTGTCTAAAACTTGAAATTGTACCTGGAAATCCAGAACTTATTGTGGCATCTAAAGAACCAATATCAATTCCAAGCTCGAGTGCATTAGTAGAGCTAATTCCCAAAATTTTCTTATTTTTGAAGTTTTGTTCAATTTCTCTTCTTTTTCTTTTACTAATTCCCGCACGATAGCTAAAAATTTTATCTTTCAGAGATGGTAATGCATTTCTAGTCCAAATAGCTTGAAGTTCTGCCATTTTTCTAGAGAGTGTAAAAGTTAATGTCTGAATTCCTTTTCTCAAATGGCTAGTGTATAAATTTTTAGTTTCTTGATGAGCTGAATTATATTTTTTAGATACATTATCATAGGGTAAATCCCATAAAATCACTTTTTTAGAACCAGAGGGAGAAAAATCCTTATCGACTACTACAAACTCTTCACCTACTAATTTTTCGGCGAAAACTCTAGAATTATATATAGTAGCACTAGATAGTATCCATAACGGCTTTATATTGTATTTATCGAGCATTCTTTTCAGTCGTCTAAGTAGAAGGGCGAAGTTAGAACCAAAAATACCTCTATAAATATGTATCTCATCTAATATAATGTATTTCAGATTTTTGCAAATTCGAACCCACTTTTGTTTAAACCAAGGTAAATAATAATGCAAACCATAGGGATTCGTAATAACAATATTTGCATTAGCCAAAATTTGCCTTTTCTCGTCAGGTTCTACATCTCCATCATAAATACCGATTCTATTTTGCTTAATATTTGTATCCTCAAGCAATTTTGATAAAACAGTAAATTGATCGCGGGCTAATGCCTTAGTTGGAAATAAGTAAAGAGCAGTTGTCTTAGGATCTTCTAATATTGAATTTAACACTGGTAAATTGTAACAAAGGGATTTTCCAGAGGCAGTTGAGGTTACAATTACAGTGTTTTTGCCTTCAAGAATATTATTAATAGCTTCAACTTGATGTCTCCATAACCGTATATTATTATTATCTAGCCATCGTTGAAGTCTTTTTCTTAGTGGTATCTTTAAATCATCAAATTCTGCTTTTAGTTCAGGAATAACTTCAATATGTGTTATCTGTCCACGATAAAAATCTTGAGATTTAATAAAGTTTAAAAAATCTTCGAAATCAACCATAAATTTTTTCAAAATATAATATGAAGTATAGTAATTAAAAATTACAAAGAGAAGAGAATTAATTATTTCTTAAAATTTAAAGATAAATTCTATTATATTATTAATATATTAATTTTTTTTTATGAGATAATACCAAATTATAATAAAAGAATTCATTTTCTAATTTAGTATGTCTGATTCTGAATGGAATAAAGTTGAGTTTCAGAAGTTTATTGATGAATATGGGAAAGAAACTGTAATCAAGAATGCCCCAATTATTTTATTTTCAAAAAAAGATAAGGAACATGAGGCTTATAATTCTTTAATAGCCTTCTTTTTTATAGCGGGGTTTTTACTAATATATATTGCAGTTACATACTTTTTAGCATCTATATTTTTCAATTTACCCTTTTTTATCGCTATTATTATTGTTCTTGTAATTATCGATGCTTTTTTGATCATTAATGTTATTAAATCCAATGTTTATATCAAACCTTTAGAGTGTTGGGTTGAAATTTATAAAGCAAAATCGGAAAATAATTCTCATTTTTATTGTTTTATATATTATCCAATTTTTTCAGGAAAATGTCATCCAAATGAGGCAAAAAATTTAATTTTAAAATTATATCAAGAACAAGTCTTAAAGAGTAAAATCGATATTACACAAATTGAGATATACTTAAAAAAAAGCAAGCTTGATCAAAATTTTCTAGATAAATTAGGGTTCTTTTTCCAATATGCTGAAGGGACACCATTTAAGGATGAAAATATAAGTCGTGACTCATGGAAATATTTCCCTTCTGAACAATCTGGGATTGATAATTATATAGCAGTAGGAAATTGGACTCACCATTATGAATGGAGAAATGACCTAGAATTCGATTTCGACAAATTGCATGAATATGCTCCATGGGTTATCCAAAGATGGAATGAACTTAATTTAAAACCCCTAACTGAAGAGTACAAAGAGAAGATTAATTGGAATTCAAGATATATTGTATCTAGACCAAAATTAAAGCCTTGGGAAGGAAAATTAGAGAGTCAATCTTATGAAAACCTAAAGTTATATAGAGATCTTGAGATTATAGATATTGCTATAGAAAAAGTTATAGGACAAGAGAAAAAGATAGAAAAAAGTAAGGACATTAAAGATGTAATTGGAATGTTTAAATCTTATTTCAGAGATTTATCTTAATAGACTTTTTATTGGTTTTATTTATATTTATTATATAATCTCTTCTTTCAATCGTTAATATAAATAAGTTGATAACTATATTAGTTATAATATCATTATAAAAACTTATAAAAAGTTAATTCTTAATTATTAAAAATTAATACATACTTCATTAAAGTATAATTGAGGTTATATTGACAATGGAATCTTTGGAAAGTGTGTCTAGTCTTGAAATTCCGACCAATAAGATATTCTATGATAAAAAAACTGATGTTTTTTCTGCAGAAATTCTCGGTTTCATGTTTGTGGGGACTTATAAGAAATCAACAAGGATCAAAACGATTTTAGATGATATCTTTGCATCTTTAAAAGAAATTCAGTTAAATCGTAGTAATTTATATTTCATAGATTTTGTTACTGGTACTAAAATACTTGAAACTACAAAATTAAAACATTTAAAATTAACAGCTAAAAAAAAGCCAGAAAAAAAAGAGGAAAAACCAAAAGAAAAACTCGAATTTAAGGACTTAGACAAAGCAGAAGAATTTGAGGTTAAAGAAGAGGAATATTTTGATGAAGACATAGCAGTGTTAACCTCTGTCGTAGATGATGCGAAATATAAAGAAGAAGTAATTGAAGAAGAAAAACTCTTAAAAAGAGATGATAGGGAAAGGGAAGAATCTCGGAGGAAGAGAGAAGCTCCAAAAGAAAAAAAAAAATTACGAGCATTACCAACTCCACCTCCTCCTGTTGGTGGTCCTCCAACTAAAACTCCTGTACCTGCGGCACCATCTCCACCTCCACCCTCAGAAGCATTAACTGAACCAGCTCCTCCTCCACCAAAACCAATACCTACTCCAACAACTATAATACCCGAGGAACCTCAACCAATTGTGTATGAAATTAATATGGGGCTTCAATATTATTCTGTTATGATGGAACAACGAAGCTATTTATTTTATGTGTATTTTTCACATAAAGAATTGAAGATTGTTGATGAGGAGGGTAAAACAATCTATGAAACAACAATAAAAATAGTAACAACTAAGGAAGAACCTCCAGTTTTGGATCTTAAAATTGAAGGAGATGGTTTTGAAGTACACCCTATTTTCGGTAAAGTTGAAGTTAAAAAGAACGCGGTTAATCCTCCAGTAATGATTTTTTCAATTATGCCAATAAAATCTAAGAAAAAGAAAAAGAAAAAGAAAGAAAGTGAGAGAAGGTTTTTAAATGTGTACATAGAATTTGAGGACAAAATAATTAGCCATACTATTTTATCAATAATCGTACAACCAAAATATTTCCGACTCGAACTTGGACCTATACATTTAAATCTTAGTAGAAAAACCGCTTTAATAATCTCTTTTATTTCTGTTATCGTAGCGGCAATTTCTTTAGTTTATACGTTATTCTCCTGGGACCCTACATCTAGTTTCATAGATTTTTTAGGGGGATTTGCTCCTGGTTTAGGGTCAATTGTATTTATCATAATTTTTTTAGTTACATTGTTTAAAGAGGGAATTTATCCACTTAAAGAAAAAATTACTGCATTTCTAAATTTCGATCAAGCTGGTGTTCTGATAAAGTAAATTAACTTATTATTTATATCTTTTTTTTATTTTTTAGACTTGTGATTTTATTTCATGCCAAAATTTCTTTTTTAGTTGACTTAATTGTTTTTGTTTTAGTTTAACAAAGTATAATCGTCTTTTAGCGATAACGGGATAATTTCTAATTTTCAAAGATTTAATTAAACCTGCTGACTCTGCTTTATCAGCCATCATATCGCTCATAATACTAATATAATTTGATTCACTTACAGTAGAAATAATTGAATCATTATCATTAATTTCTAATTCAATATCTAACTTTTTGTATTCTGGAAATTGTTGCTTAAAAGTATTTCGCATTCCTGAACCTTTCTCTCTCCATACAAAAGGATATTTTATAAGATCATCAAAATTTATTGTTTGTCCCTCTTTTATTAATTCATGATTAGGTGAACATATAAATTTAAATTCATCTTCTCCTATTTTAATGTAGTCAAATTCTCTTTCATTATAACTCATAAAACTGCCAATTCCAGCGAAATCAGCCATTCCACTTTTTATATTTTCAATAGATTTCTGTGAGTTATTAATCAATATCTTAAAATTTACATTTGGATTTTTATTTCTGAATTCTGCAATATATCGGGGTAAAATATGAGAACCGGGAATAGTTGAAGCGGATATTATAATATCTTCTTTCAATTGATCTTTAAATTTAGAAATTTCTATTTTACAACTATCATATAAATCAATTATCCGTTTAGCATTTTCAAGTAAAAGTTTTCCAGCTTTAGTTAACTCAAATTTCTTTGTAGTTCTATCAATTAACAGAACTCCACCAAAATCTTTTTCCATCTGAGAAATTTGATGGGATAATGTGCTTTGTGAAATAGGAAGCTCACTTGCTAATTTTGAAAAGCTTTTGTATTGAGTTAATTTGATAAAGTTTCTTAAGTATTCGATATTCATATTTTAAATTATCTTAAAATACCTTATTTACTATTTAAAATATAAGGTACGTAGTCTATATTTATTTATCGATTTTCTTGATAGAATATTACAAAAAAATTAATAAATCATCTAATTTTTTTGTAATTACAAAAAGAGCTGATTTTTTACTTAAAACTTGTAAAGGAGAATTGAAAATGATTGAGAAAAGGAAAACATTTACAATTGTCATCGCAGATGGTGCTTATACCAAAGAACGCCCATACACTATGTTAAGGTTTGCATACACAGCACTTTTAGAAGAACATAAAATTAATATATTCTTAGTAGAAGATGGAATTTTTGTGGGAAAGAAGAATCAAGATCCAGCTACATATGATGATGTAGGAAAATGGATGACAGATGTGATTTCCGAAGGAGCAAAAGTAAAAGCCTGTGCAGTATGTATGAGGGCACGTGGATTATCTGAAGATGAATTAATAGATGGAATTGAAAAAACTTCTATGAATGGTTTTGTTGAAATGTGCGAAGAAGCAGATAATGTATTGTTTAGTTAATTTTAAGGGCGTGATTATAAAATGACAGATTCATATAAATTAGATTGTTCCAATCTTGTTTGTCCAATGCCAGTAGCAAAAACTAAAAGACAACTTCTAGAGATGAAAAGTGGAGATATTTTAGAAGTTACTGGTGACTTAGCAGAAGCAGGAGAAAATATTAAACGTTATTTAGATAAAAAGCAAGATAAAATTCTCGAATTCAAGATTGAAGGAGAAAATTTTTATGTTAAAATTGAAAAAGCTTAAAATTTATTTTATGATTTTTTTTCTTTAACTGCGTCAAATAACCACATTTGTTCATATTTTTCAGTTAAGTCATGTGCTAAAACTGGATCTAAAATATTTAAACATGCAAAAATTTGCCATGGAATAACGGGATTTTGGAGTTTTATTAATACTCTGTTATTATCAAATATATCATAAAAGGTAGGAATTCTCTTCTGCATAAATTTCATTTCAAATTCAGGGATTTTTGAAGATAAGTTGAATAAATCTTTAAGTTTTTTTGATAATTTTTTGAAGAGCATTTCATTCTTCGCATTATGTTCTTCTGATAGTGGTCTTTCATCACATTCGAAACTCCATAAATATTTTACTTGAATACCGCGATTTAAAGCAATAAGAATTCCTTTATAAAAAGGTTTAGCTCGTGGAAGAATCTTTAAAGTATTTTCATTTAAAAAACCTGTCATCAACAAATTTGCTTTTAAAGCATTAATTCTTTTCAAATATAATTCAAAAATAGAACGCCATCCATAAGCTGTAGACCAAAATATCTTTGAAGATTCTGATTTAATAGAAAAACCTAAATTATTAATTCTTGATTCCAATTGCTTTGCATGGTTAATCAGAAATGAAAGCTTTCGTTGTTGATTGTTCTTTAAGTGTGAAATAATATTATGAGATGCTTCATTAAAAGCTACTGCTTTATAGATCTTGGGTCTTGAATCTTGGATTTCAATCATTCCTTTCTTATTTAAAACTTCTAAAATTTCATAAATTCTACCAGTGGGTACATTTGATTTATCACTAAGTTCCTTAGCTGTTAGTGCATTAGATTTTAAGAGATTGATATATGCATTGATCTCATAATTAGGGAGATTAGCACTTTTCAAAAATACCTCTAATTCCTGAGTAATTTCATTGAACATAATTCATCTTCCAAAAAAAACAACTTAAAATTAGTTGTTCTATATTGTTATATTTCTAATAGGAATATAATATTTTAGGTTTTATTATTTTCAACTTAAAGATAGTTGTAATTGATCGAAAAACAATAAAAGTGAGACTATACGTCTTTTTAATATGGAAGTTGAAGATTTAAAAGAGCTTTTAATCAAATGTTGGATGACTCATGACGGTATGTGGTTTTATCACTGCTTGAAAGAATGTGGCATGATGAAGACTAACAAAATTAATAGAGCTGCAATAAAGTCTTTAGCTAATATAGAGATTAAAAGAATCCAGAAGCTGTATAATATTAAAAAAATTAATGCCTTTAATGATTTAAAGCTTCTGTTTGAAAAAGCATTGAATATATTTAAGGCAGATTTTATGGTTTTAACTTTTAATTTTCCGGAAATGAACCATCTTCATTGTGAAATGCACAAATGTTGGGCATATGATGGAATTAATCGACTTGGAGTAATCGAACAATACGAATGTGGAATTTTTGATAGAATTGAAGGATGGTTTGAAACTTTAGATATCAAATACGAAGTATATCCAATTATAGAAGGATGTTTGATGCATACTTCGGGCAGATGTGTTAGAGACTTTAAATTTTATTTTGAGAAATGATATTATAAGATTATTACGATAATGGTGAAAAAAATTGGAATTAATGTTAAAAGAAAAATACTCAATCCCATTAGAGACCCAGAAATTCATCTTACAAATGTGTTGGGCTCAACATGATGGACAATGGTTTCTAAAATCAAAGAAAAAGTATGGGATTAAAGAAGCAAATCAATTAAACCAAGAAGTAGTCTTTTCATTGGGTAAAATCGAAGCTCGACATATTTTAAATGCATTAGGCATCAAAAAAGGATCAATTAAAACTATTTCTGAAATTTTTAAAATAATTAATACTTTCATGGAGGTCATTATTCCAAAAATTATGAAATTCAAGTTTTTTGTTCATTCTGAGACTGAAGGAATTGCTTTGGTCGAGAAATGCTTCATTTGGAAAGAGGTAGAAAAATCTAAGGAAAGTTCAGAATATAAATGCGCCTGTAATTTCAGACATAGAGGTTGGTTGGAAGCTATGGGTGTGAAAGTAGAAATAATACCTTTAAAAAGGATTTCTTGTGGAGATGAAATATGTGAATTCAAATTCATCTTTATATAACAAAGAATCAGCAATCAATCATGTGAAATCTCTAGCTTTTGGTAGAAAAGCAGGAACTGAAGGAGAAATAAGAACTATTAACTATATTAGAAATAATTTAAAAAAAGAAGGTATAAAATTTGAGATAGAGCCGTTTTTATGGTTCTCAATTTGGCCTACTTTAAGGAAATATTCTATATGTATTGCTTTTCTAATTTTTGCTGATAGTTTAAGTTGTCTTTTTATAGTCAGATTTTGGTTATTTAAATTGATAATAATAATCATTCTATTCTTTTTAATAAAGCAATTTATTGTATCGGATATGAGTTTAAATTGGTATACATTTAAATTAGATAAAGGACAAATCCTTTCACAAAATATTCTTACAACGGTTATAGCTAAACAAGATCGTAGAAAAAGACCAGTTGTTATTTTTTCTGCTCAT
>JBHLPN010000005.1:10250-40053 GCA_048939445.1 Promethearchaeota archaeon
TTTCACAAAATATTCTTACAACGGTTATAGCTAAACAAGATCGTAGAAAAAGACCAGTTGTTATTTTTTCTGCTCATTATGATTCTCTTTCTGTTAATTATAGTAGAAGATTTTTAATAATTACTAGTGTGAGTTTTTTTCTTTACTCTATTGTTTATTATCCAATAAATTATTATAGTGATATCTATTTTGCGATAAAAATAATTTATTGTGTTATAATTTTAGTCCATCTAGCCATTCTCTTGACTATCAAGATTGATAATCAATCAAAGGGTTCAATAGACAATGCAAGTGGGACTGCTATATTAATCGAGTTATCAAAGATATTTTATAACAAGCCGCTTAATAATCTAGATTTAATATTCTTATGGACTGGTGCCGAAGAAGTAGGATTATGGGGATCTAGAAATTATTGTACAAGAAATTTTGAATGGTTAAATAAGAAATACAATCTAGATAAGTCATGTATTATAAATATTGATATGGTCGGATCTTACATTGGATTGGTAGATCAAGACAAGTTTTTTAAAAAATCCATACATAAAGAAAGTCTAAATAATATAATAGCGGTTGTTGCTAGAGAGAAAGAAATTTCTTTAAGAAAAGAAAAAAGTTTAATAACACTTTCGAGTGATTATATTGTATTTAGAAATTATGCTAAGAAGCTAGGAAAAAAAATGCAAATTTGTGCGTTTAATTCGAGTACAGATAAAAGGTTTATACATAGTCTAAAAGATACACCAGAAAAGTGTTTTTCTAAAAATCTTAATGATTGCATAGAGATTTGCTATCTCACATTAAAAAAGTTAGATATTGATTTAGTTTAAACACTAGATGAATGAAAAGTTAATATAAAATGTGAAATCTTGGAATAAATTACTCAAATTAGAAGCTTGAGTTAATTACAAAAAGTTTATATTTAATTCCTATTTAATTTTCTATTGTTAAGGTAAACTTTTGAAATTTTGGTGATTAATAAGAAATCTAATTTATCGAATTCTTATAAAACGACCTTAGAGCATATTAGCAATGAAAAAAGATTATGAAATTCGTCAAGCAGAATTTCAAGATGCAAAAAATATCCATAAAGTCTTATTGGCAGCATTTGAAGAATATCGTAATCATTATACCCCAGAAGGTTTTCATGATACTGTCATGTCAGAAGTGGCTGTAATAGAACGTATGAAAGAAATGAAATTATATGTAGCTATTGATCAAAGAAAAAGAATAATAGGAACTATAGGATGGCAGAAAATCAATAGTAAAGAAGCTCATATACGTGGAATGGCAGTTCTTCCTGAAAGACAAGGAAAAATCGGTCCTGCAACAGTCTTATTGCACATAGTAGAGAAAGATGCTCGATCAGAAGGTTGTACATTATTGACATTAGATACAACGGCAGTTTTAAAAAGAGCTCAAAATTTTTATAAAAAGCATGGATTTAAAAAAACTGGAAAAACTGGTGACTTTTTTGGATCAACAATTTATGAATTTGCCAAGGAAATTTAAGAGAAATAAAGAAAATAACGTTCAATGTTTATTTCATTGGCTTTATGCATCGAATAATTAAGAAGTATGGGATTATTCGACTATCATATTCTTCTGGATGTTTTTTTAAAATCTCATCTTCTGCATAAGGTTCACAAAACTTTTCTAAAATGAAACCTTTCTCAATCAATAAGTTCAACCATTCAGATAAAGTTCGAGTAAAGCGTGGAATTTTAAACTTATTCATATTTTCAGTAATTTCTTTAGGGGCAGCCCCGAATATCCACTCTTCAAGCTCACCATTGAGTTTCTTAAAATAATCTTCTATGACAAACCCAATTTTCTTACCTTCTTCATTCCTTATCCACCTCCAATCTGAATTACTAACAATAGGATGTGTAATTGAAAACTGAAAGAAACCTCCAGGTTTTATAACTCTAAAGGCTTCTTGTATCGCTTTTTCATTTTCAGCCATATCCATTAGACTCATTGTAGCAATAGCAAAATCATAGCAATTGTCTGAATAGGGGAGTTCGGTACCACTAGCGACTTTGTATTTAATTCCTAATGGATTTTCTTGCTCAGTTTCTGTTGCATACTTAATAAATACTTCAGAAATATCAATAGCGGTCATTTTTCCACCTTTTTTCGCTGCGATTCTAGTATTGTGCCCTTCTCCACAACCGATATCTAAACCTTTTAAATTTGAGATATCTGGTAGCATTTTAAAAAAAGCAGGGGAATTGATTAGGTCTCTACAACGATCATATCCCATTCTTGATAGTTTTGCCCAATTTTTTGCATTTTCATTCCAATATCTTCCGATGTCTCTATTTTCCAATTGAAATTCCCTCAAAAATCTTATATTCTTAAATATTACATTATGATATTATAATCATGAATCTTAAATAATTGTACTTTCACTATAGATTTCTAAAATGAAAATAAATATGATTAATATTACAAAATATTCTGATTTTGAAGGTAATGTGGGTGAGAAAGTGAAGCTTATTGGAAAAATAGCAAAAGAGATATGGCAACATCTTACTACATTTTTAGACTCTCACCCATTCATGAATTACTTTGATTTAGAAGATGGTTATCAGATTGTAATATATACAAAGGATTCTATTTCTTGCGAAGATAAAGTTGAAATCAGGGGAGAATTGATAAAAAAGGAAGGAAAGCGTAAAAATCCAAGATCCAAGATGAATGATAAATATTTTGAATATCAATTACTCGTTGACTCTTGGAAATGTATGGAAAGCGAATAAGTTACAAGTCTTAGACGTTTTTATTATGTATTATTGTTATTTTAGGATGTTTCTTTTTTACCAAGTATTTGGAGTATAGAGAATACCATATAAAAATTAGTATATTAAAAATAAGACCAATCATTAATATTAGGTTTATAATATCTGAGGAATCATAAATATAATAAGTGTAAAAGATTCTATAAAACACAAAAGCGCTAAAGATTAAAATATAAGACAGAAGTTCTCCTTTAATTTTTGAATAATGCCGTTTATAAATCTTTCTTAATATAGAATCCTGAAAATCATCATTTATTTGACAATTTTCAAAAATGATATTTTTAATTCTAGATTTTATGGTGACGTCAATAATTACACTATTAATTAATAAAATTCTTTTTGTCCTTGAAACTATTAAATCAGTTATGCAATTGGAGTCGATTTTAAAACTTTCGCATGTACTTAAAACTAATTTTCCAAATGTACAATTTTTCAATATTATATTTTGACATCCTTCAAATTGAGCATGAATAAAGTTACAGTTGATAAAAGAAATATATAAAGAGGAATTATTAATTATAATTGCTTGACCAAGAATATTTGCATTTTCAATAATAAAAGGATCCAATTTTGTTCCTTTTCCCTTCCAAATTTGTTCATGCGCTAAATTTTGTAATCGTTGTTCTGAATATGATAATATATCGTCGAATCTCTCTTCAATCAGCTTCTCCATGAATATCACTTTATAAAAATAGAGATATTTCTTACTTTATTATTACAAATTAAAATTTAAGTCTATTCACAAATAAATTATGATTTTCCTATATCGAGAATATTTAAAATATTTTGACTCATGAAAATGCTTAGAAAAAGAATAAATAAGAAATTTGAATAAAAATTGTATATTTACATCTTGAATTTTATTAAACTCTTAAACTAAATATAATTAAATTCTAAAAATGGAGAGGCATTATGAAAAAAATTACTATTTATGATTATAGAACCGAAGAAAATGAAATGCATAGCCTTATTGCTGAAATTAAGGAAAATGGTGATCTGGTTCTTTCAGGATACGATTGTGGTCAATCAGTGAAAAAGCATTTTGGAGATTTCGATCATGAATATTGGCTAACGGTAAAAGAGGAGAATGTCTCTTCGGTTATATTATATTTAATTAAAGAATGTTTTAGGAGTGACACAGAATTTAGAGAATGGCTCGATGAAAAGGATATTCAATTCGATTTCTCGTCATTTACTTGAGATACTTAAATTCTTCGGAATATTTATAATGTAAAAATCATAGCTTCATTCTGCTTTATTTTTATATCATATGTAATAATTCTTAATATATTTCTCAAGAAATACTTTTAAATCTACTAATTTTTATGATGAAATAATTAAATTAAATACTATCAATGAGGTGTAATGTTTATGGTAGAAGTCGAGTGCTCAAAATGTGGGAAGATTTTTGAAGGAAAAACAGAAAAAAAAGCTAAGAAAAAATTAATGAAGCATGCAAAGAAATACCATTCTAAATAAAATTATTTATAATTTTTTTCATATTTCTAAAATATTGCAAGTATAAATCCAAAAAAATAGAGGTGGTTCAAAATTTATAAAAAAATTTTAATTGGAACTGATGGATCTCTTCATGCCAATAATGCTGCTGAACGTACAGCAGAATTTCAAAAAGAATGGAAAAGTAAGATAGTTATATTTCATTCCATTAATCACCATAAGCTTCCTCGCACTATTAATCCTGACAAAAAAATCCCACAAGAAGTTTACCAACATATTGAAAAATTAAGTATAGAAGCTGGAAAGGAATTATTAAAAAAAACCGAAAAAATGTTTGATAATTCAATTTCCTCAGTTGAAACTCGTTTAATCGAAGATTTAAGTCCTGATGAATATATTTCAAAAGTAGTTGAAAAAGAAAATTTTGATCTTGTCGTTATAGGAAGCAAAGGACACCATTCTAAAATAAAAGAATTATTTTTGGGGACTGTTTCGACTCAAGTAACGAAAAATGCTCCTTGCGATGTAGTTATTGTTAGATAATATAGAAATTAAATTAATTGTATTTTTAAAATAATATACAATTTAAGATGTTGTAATATACCAATAATTCATGGTAATATGTGGAAAGGAATTTCTGAAGAAAAAGTTAAAGAAATAATATCTAGAATAACTAAAGCTTTTGTTGATATGGATATTCCAGCTCGAGCAGTAGAAGTTATTGTTCATGAAATCTCAAAGACTCATTGGGGGATAGGAAGTAAACCAGCTACAGATGCTCGTCCAGATGCGAAACCTCCTTAACAGAAATATAAAAAGAATCAAGTTTTAATATACAAAAAATTTTTTATTTTTTTATCGCAAAATTCCAATCAGTATAGAAAATTAGAAGTTCATTACGCTAAAAATAAAGAGAAAAATAAGAATTGAGAATTACTTTTTCAAATTCGCTGAAACCCAATCATAATATCCTTTATCATCTAAAACTTTCGGCACTTCAGCAAAAAATTGAGCTGTTATTTCTTTAACATGTTTTGCTGCCACAGGATGAAACATCATAGCAAGATCAAGACCCACAAGGCTTAAGCTTAAAGCATTGATTATCTCCCAAATTGGTCCTCGATATTGACGTAATCCCCATTCAGGGACCTGCTTTTCGCTCATCCATGCTTCTCTGGCACCCCAAGCATTTGTAGTTCCTCCACTTATAGGATATGCTAGATCTGTTTCACCAAGTAACCCAGCCACACGCATACGTTGATAGATACTAAATGAATATTCCATTCCATAACCCAATGTGGCACATGTGGGGTCCATAACAATTCGATTTCTTGGTAATCCTAATTCTAGAGCATCTTTATTCATTTTAATTTGATTGTTCAGATCTAAGCTTGTCCATAGTAGGCAGTTATGGTCATATTTCACAGCTAAGGGGATAACTTCTTCCCAAGTAGCTTTATCTGCTGCGGAAAGCATTAACACTTCGCTCTCTGTTGCAGCTGCTGTAACTTCAAATAATTCAACGTCTTTTTTCTTGTTTCCTGAGCAACCAATAATTACAGGAACATCGACAGCTTGAAGAATATCCTCCAAGTATTTTCTGGATTGTGAAACAGGAGCATCACCCATCGCGGGATCTATCTCTAAGGAATGGAAAGTAATGCATTCAGCTCCGAATTTTTTAACAGCGAATTTCGCCCATTCACCGGGATCTCCTAATACTTCACCATATTCTTGTTTAATAGGTTTTGGAAGCATCATCTTAGCACCCATATCGAATACATCATAAGTAACAAGTGGAGGATTCGGATTTCTTTTATCAAGTCTTAAAAAGTTATAAAAGGGAGGTACGACTTCTCCACCAATAGTAACTTTTTTACCTTTTGAACGGACAAACTCAATCGTTTCAATTTTCCCTGGAAATTCTAAATCGAGTGAAAATTTAGATGGTGTCCATTCTGCTTTTCCTGGCACACCGGGTAATACAGCTTGAGCAGCAGCTTGTACAATGCTAGGTAACATTTGAAATTCAAGATATTCTGCAAATAAGTCTACATCTTGGAGTTCGATTTCTTCAGTATCTTTCATGAATTCTGCTAATTTTTTACTTAATTCATCGAAGGAAATTTTACATCACACTTTTAAACTTATATTATAATGATATTGAAAAAAACATTATAAAAAATTTAAAATTTGTTTATTGAATTTAACAATTATTTAAAAAGGATAACTGTCGAATTTCGTAATTTCATTAGAAGATTCAGATTTATTCACCATAATATTTTCCCGCAGCTTTTAGTCTTTCTTTTTCTTGTTGTTCTAATTGTTTAAAATCGATTTTTCCGACTAGAGTTTTTGGTAACTGTTTACTAAATTCAATTTCTCGGGGACAGCTCCATTTTATTAAATTTTCATTGCAATGTTTAATTAAATTTTCTACCATTTCATCACTTTCTTTATTAGGATTTTTTAAAACTACAAAAGCTTTTACTTTCTGGACTTGTTTTTTATCAGGTACGCCAATAACACAGGCTTCAAGTACATCATTATGCTTATAAAGAACATCTTCGACTTGGGCAGGATAAACGTTAAAACCAGATGATTTTATCATACGTTTTAATCTAATTTTAAAATAGAAGAATCCATCTTTATCCATTGTGGCAATATCTCCTGTATGAAGCCAAATCCTTCCATCTTCATGTGTTTTCAATGTTTTTGCTGTTTCTTCTGGTTTATTTAAGTAACCCAACATTACAGCAGGCCCATGAACACATAGTTCACCTTCTTGACCAACTGGAGCTTCTTGTGTAGTTCCAGTCTTTACTATTTTCATCATCATATCAGGAAACGGAATTCCAATACTACCTTCCCGATATTCACCTAAGGGCATAGCACAAATTCCTGTAACAGCCTCAGTTAGCCCATATCCTTCTCTGAGTTGAACATCTGAACCATTATTTCTACAAATCTCTTCAAATTTCTCTTTTGTTGTACGTGGAAGTGTATCAGCACCACAAAAGGCTGCTTTTAAAAAGCTTAAATCTGTGTTTTGAAAATTAGGGTTTCGGCTAAGAGATTCATATAAAGTAGGGACCCCAAATATTAGGTTAGGTTTTTTAGTTTTGATTAAATCTGCTACTTGATCAGGAGTAAACGATGGGACTAAGATGCTTTTTCCCCCTCCCATAAATATTGAATTAACACATATTCCAAGGCCAAAACCATGAAAAATTGGTAATATTGCGAGAGCTGAATCTTTATCTGATACTCCGGTCCATGTAGCCCCTTGAATTCCTTCTGCTATAAAATTGTAATTTGAAAGCATGATTCCCTTAGGTACACCAGTGGTTCCTCCTGAATATAAAATAACTGCCATTTCATCAGGATCCATATCAGGTTCAGGTATTTCTGGGTAAGATTTAGCCATAATATATTTCCACCATTGGACTTTAGGATTTTCAGGAACTTTTTCTTTTTCTTGTCCTAATTGAGCTAAAATTAATATTTTTAAAGGTGTTTTATCCATGATTTTCTCGAAATTTGAATACACTTTATCAATAGTAAGTACAAAAGAGCTATCACTAAGATTTAAAAAGAATTCAATTTGTTTTGGAGGGCTTAAGGGATGGATCATACTAGCGATTGCCCCAATCTTATTTATTGCATAGAAGCAAATTATCCCTTGAGGAGTCGTTGGCATAGATATTGTCATTCGATCCCCCTTTCTTAATCCCAAATTAAATAAAGCTTTTGCACATTGATCGATTTGCTCAATCAATTGTTTATAAGTGCATTCATAACCCATAAAATCATAAGCTATTGAGTTTGGATATTTTTCAGATGTTTGCAATACAGCCTTATACATTGTAATTTTAGGATAATCAATATGTTCTGGAACATGTTTATCGTAAAACTTTAACCATGGTTTCTTCTCATACATTACATACTCTCTTCTTATGTTCATTATTTAAATTTAAATAAAACCTACTAACATTTTGAAAAAAAATTAGATACATTAAAAATGTTATTTTATTTACTTATCTTCTTTTTATACAGTATAAATACTATGGCTATTGCGAAACTAAGCGATATTATTAAGTATTCTGAGGTAAATCCAGGTATTATTGGTAGGTAATACCTTGTTAAATCTTTGTTTGAAGTCAATGTAAATGTATCCGGACCACTATTGACTAAGATCACTTCAATATAATAAATTTTAGGCTCAGTAGCGTTATAATTTATATTTGGATTATCATCCAGATTATAAGCGACAGTTGGGGGATTATTAAAAATAACCAAATTAAGTGTTTTATCAGGATTAACATAGGATTGTTCTGGGCGTGTATTAAACAAAAAAAGAGTAAAATTTCCACTTGCAGTGTGAGTTACATTGAGCTCAAGAACGTCATTAATCTGTAAATCAATTAGAAAAAAAGTATAGTCCCCATTGTTTACATTGTCGATATAGGTGAATGCTATACTATTACTAATTGGTAATAACAAGAAAAGTGAAAGAATCAAGAATGATATCTTTTTATAAATCATTATAAAAATTACTGTATCTGTTTGGAAAAAATTATATTATATTATAATTGTAAGTTTTAATTAAAATTCACTTTAGAAATTTTTTTGAATTATGAATAAAATTTAATATTATTGTAAATAGAAAATAAATTGAATAATAAATGGACCTTTTCGTTCTGGAAAATTTAGATTTCGGAAAATATCATGGTTTAGGCAATGATTATATAATTATTAATGACATTAAATGGGAGATTCCAGAGGGAAATAAATCAGTCTTAGCTCGCCAATTGTGTGAAACTCATTTTTCTATTGGAGCAGATGGTTTAATATATGTTTGTAAATCTGATGTTGCCGATATTAAGATGAGGATATTTAACAATAATGGATTAGAAGCTGAGATGTGTGGAAATGGGATCAGATGCTTTTCAAAGTATATCTATGAAAATAATATTGTTCAAAAAGATGAGATTGAAATTGAGACTCTAAAAGGGATTATGATTGCTAAACTTAACATAGTAGAAAATCAAGTGGTAAGTGTTGAAATAAATATGGGCTCACCCATTCTCAATTGTGAAGAAATTCCTGTTCTTACAGAAAGTTCAGTGGATCAATGTATTAATGAACCTTTAGTAATTTTAAACAGAATTTTTAATTTTACCGCAGTTTCAATGGGAAATCCACACGCTGTTGTATTCGTTGAAGAAATGTTAAATAATGACGAGTTAAACATGTATGGTGCAACAATAGAGTCTCATGAACGCTTTCCAAATAAAATAAATGTTGAATTTGTCAAATCAATTTCTAAAGAAGAAATTATTGTAAGAGTATTTGAAAGAGGTGTTGGAATTACTAAATCTTGTGGTACAGGAGCATGTGCTTCTGTTGTGGCTGGTGCTATATTAGGAATATTTGATGAGAGAGTACCTATAACAGTACACAATGATGGAGGAGATTTAAAAATTACATATACTGGTGGAATAGTCCTCATGGAGGGTCCAGTTGTAAAAGTTTTTGATGGTATAATTGAGAAAATAGAGATATAATAATTTATGATTTTATGAATTATATAAATTGGTTGAATAACAAGGATTTGGAGTACAGAGATGGAATCCTGTATTTTGCTAATATGAATACTTTAGAAATTGTTGAAAGATTTAGCACTCCAATTTATATTATAAATGAACAGATGATTCGAAAGAGATATCGGGAATTAAAGGATACTTTGAATGCTGTATATAAAAAAAATAAGGTTTACTATGCTGTAAAATCTAATACAAATATATCAATTTTAAAAATTCTATTCTCTGAAAGATCTAATTTCGACTGTTCCTCCACGGGAGAGATCTATGCTTGTTTAATGGCAGGTATTCCACCAGATCGCATAATTTATACAGGAAATATGTTTACAAATGATGATTTTAAATTTGCTGTTGATAGAGAGATTCTAATTAACCTAGATAGTTTTAGTCAATTAAACCGGTTAGTTAAGGTTTATGAAAACCAAGGGAAGAGTAAAAACCTTATATCATTTAGATTCAATCCAGAATTAGGAGCAGGTCATCACCCTCATACAATAACTGCAGGGAGAGAAATAAAGTTTGGTATATTGGAAAATCAAATTATAAATGCATATACAAAAGCAAAGGAATTAGGTTTTAAAAAATTCGGAATTCACCAACATATTGGTTCAGGAATCATAAATGCTACCGATTATGAAGAACCTACCATAAAATTCTTAAATATAATTGAGAAGATAGCAAAGTCATTAAACATTCAATTTGAGTTTGTCGACTTTGGAGGTGGTTTGGGTATTTCATACCTCCCTGAAGTAAATCCGATTGATCTAACCAAGTATAGTGAAATAGTCCTTAATAGTTTTAAAGTAACAGTAGAAAGAGGAGATATTGGAGAACCATTTCTTTTTATTGAACCAGGGCGATTCATTTCTGCTGAATCAGGCATAATTTTAACACAGATTAATACAATAAAGGACAATGGTTTTAAATTGTTTGCTGGAATAGATGCGGGATTTAATACTTTACTTCGACCAACTTTGTATGGCTCTTATCATCATATTATTGCTTGTAAGGAAAAGAATAAAGAAAAGATCCTTAAATACGATATAGTAGGACCTATATGTGAATCGGGCGATATTCTTGGCAAGGAAAGAGAACTACATAAATTGGATGAAGGAGATTACCTCGCAATATTAGATGCTGGTGCTTATGGCTTTACTATGAGTAGTACATATAATACGAGACCAAGACCTGCAGAACTTTTAATAAATGATGCGAAGATCTTTAAAATTCGTGATGAAGAAACTTTTGATGATATGATTCGAAATCAGACAGTTCCAGAATATTTAAAATAGTTCTCTTTAGCTAAGTTAAACAATAAAAATAATAACTCGAATCTAATATTTTTAGATTGAGATAAATTTATAAAAAGTGGGATTATTAAGGTTTATATTGAATGAATTCCAATCTTATTTTTAAATTTGATTTAGTTCTATAATTGGATAACATAAATTGGGTCCATATTCGAATTTTATTTAAAATGGGATTTTATACTGCTATACCAATAAAGAAGGAAAGCCGTTATTTTTTTAAAATCTTACATCCCTATTGACATGACAATTATAGAAGCAAGAGTTGTGTACAAAAGATAAAAAAGCTATAAAGAATATTCAAAATTAATTGGATGATAGAAATGTATGAAAATTATTCATAAATTGATCTATAAAAGGGGATTAAAAAATGAAAGTAGGAAGTTTCTCTGAGCAAGATGTGTATAATTTAGCAAAAAAAGCGTATAATGAAGGAAACGCACGATTTGAAATTGTACTTGACAAATGCGCCCTATTAGTTATTGATATGCAAAATGAATTTGTAAAGCCTCATTGGTCACCTGATTGGGTACCAGAAGCTACTAGGCAAATTCCTCGTATCAAGAGGTTAATCGAACACTGCAGGAATAAAAATATCCCAGTAATTTTCACGGTTTATTCAAAAACCCATAACTATTTAGACCGTCCCAAAACGGGAGAATTTATGCCCGGACGATATTCAGAGCTAGATATTGATTTTTCACAATTCTATGTGGAAGGACAAGTTTGGCACGAAATTGCCCCCAGAAAGGGTGAAATAGTAATAAAAAAGTCATCCTATGGAGCATTTTACGACACACCTTTAGAAACAATTTTGAAAAATTTAGAAAAAGATACAGTAATAATAAGTGGAACCTTAACAAATTTCTGTTGTGGTGCCACCGCTCGGCAGGCATATGAAAGGAGCTTCAAAGTAATATTCGGAAGCGATGTTACATTTGCCGATGATCCTGAAATGCAAGAACCTGAATTGAAGGTATTAAGGAAAGGTTTTGCAAAAGTTTTAACTTCAGACGAAATTATTAAAATTTTGGATTAATTTATATAATTCATACCTGAATTAATTTCATTCTTGACAAAAAACAATTATTACCTAAAAAATTGTAGATATTTTTTCAAGAAATTCTAAGAACTCTGTTATTTATTTGTTAGCAGTTTTTTAGGTACTTTCAATTGACTTTACTAATTGATCGATTTTATCCCAATTAAGTTTAAAACCTTAATCGGCAATATCAGAAAGATTTGAAGATTTAATTAATAATCAATAAGTATTAGAACATTTAAAATAGTTATCTTTCGATAAACGAACCAACAAAAATAAAAATTTGAGCTTATTATTATAATATTGAGATAAAATTATAAAAAGTGGGATTATTAAGGCTTGGATACCCTTTAATACTCTCGATGAAGTGTTGGCGTTATGAAATCTACATCTAGTGTTTAAACTAAGAAGATTAATGATAATACTGATCTGCACTGATTTTTTTATAATTTTATCTTATCTAAGAAACTTAATATAATAAAACTCCTTATTAGAGTCCTAAAACTTCACTTGTAGAGTAGATTCTATTATCTTTTGCTTTTGCTATAAATTTTATTGCTCTTATTGCTCCGTTAGCGAAGCATTCTCTACTATGAGCCTGATGTTTTAATTCAATCCGCTCTCCAGGACCAGCATACAATATTGTATGATCTCCAACAATATCACCACCTCGAATTGAATGGAATCCTATTTCATTTTTTGCTCCAATTGAACGCTTATTAGGACCTTTACTACGACCAAATTTAGCAGTTGTTTCTAACTCAGAACCAAGGGTATTACATATAATCTGTCCTATTTTCAATGCGGTACCACTTGGTGCATCGACCTTTCTATGATGATGTGCTTCTAAAACTTCAATATCCCAATCTGCCATATAACTAGTTAATAATGATGCCATCTTAAAGAGAACATTAACTCCAGTAGCCATATTAGGCGAAATAACTGCTGGTGATTTATTTTTTTTTACCTGTTCTTCAAATTTTATTAAAAATTCTTCAGATAATGCAGTTGTACCAATTACACATCGTATTCCATTCTCTACACATATTAAACAATTTTTTTCAGTCGCATGCGCTATTGTAAAATCTACTACTACATCTGGGCGTGTTTCGTTAATCACATCTAGTAATTTATTCACATCATTTATTTTTATCTTATTTGGATCCTTCACACCTATTATAGAACCTAAATCATCACCTACATGAGTAATATCACATGCTGACACAACATCTATTTCTTGATCCATTAAAGCTAATTTACCTATTAACCTACTCGTTGTACCTGTCGGTCCCAATATTAGTAATTTGATCAAATTGCATAAACCTCTATTAATTAGATTAAATTTAATTTTTTTAACACATCTATTATTTTCTTTTGATTTACCTCTAATGGAGGAGTTAGTGGCATACGCATTCTAACATTCATCAAATTCATAATTTCTGCCGCAAATTTCACAGGGCCAGGATTAGTTTCAATAAATAAAACCTTAAATAAATCATATAACTCTAATTGCATGCTTCTTGCTTTTTCCCATTCATTATTAAGCATAGTATTAGTAAACTCAACCATTTTCGAAGGGATAATATTAGAGGCAACACTTATAACTCCTCTTCCACCTAAACTCATTATATGATATGTCATGCTATCATCTCCGCTTAAGACAATAAAATCATCTGGTGTTGTTTTTATGATTTTTGTAATTTGATCAATGTTTCCACTCGCACATTTTATTCCTACGATATTATTTTTGGTATTAGCCAATTCAGAGATTGTTTCAGGCTCCAAATTTCTTCCAGTTCGACTAGGGACATTGTATAAAATCATGGGTAGAGATATTGAATCGGCAATAGCAGAGAAATGATCTATTAGAGAATGTTGAACTGGTTTATTATAATACGGTACAACTACTAATATACCATCTACACCCGCCTTTTCAGCATAATTTGAAAGCGAGATTGCTTCCTTAGTAGAATTACTTCCTGTACCCGCTAAAACGAAAGGATCTTTTCCACTTTCTCTTGCCTCATCCACTGCGATATCCATAGCTTCATGATGTTCTTTATGGGACATTGTTGCACTCTCTCCAGTAGTTCCCATTGTTAGGATATGACACCCATTATCAATTTGAAAACGTATGAATTCTCTATATTTTTCCTCATCTAATGATAAATCCTCTTTAAATGGTGTGATCATAGCAGTTATTACATTTTTTAGTTTATCTAATTTAGGCATATGAATCCTCCTCATTTCACTTTAATCTATAAATTAAAACAATAATTAGTAAGTTTCCTATATAAGACTTTTTAATAATATTCTATTTTTTTCATTTGAATTGAAAATTTTATATGTTATTCATATTTAAAGAAAAAAAAATTATGATAAGAGAGTAACTTTTTAATTTAGCTTAGGTATTGAAATTACATGGAACTAAATCTGATAGATAAGTTTAAGGGTTGTTTACTAGGAGTAGCAATTGGAGATACATTAGGACATCCCTTTGAGGGAAAACTTAGATCTAAAATATTTTCATATTTTAAAAATTTTGGAGAGTTTTTAAATTCCAATTCAGATTTATTTAGAACCTATACTGACGATACTCAGCTAACAATACACCTTACTAAAGCTTTTATTAAAGGTAATGGTTTTAACTTAGATTATATCATCAGAGAATTTGTGAATTGGTTAGACGATCCTCCTATCGGGCCTGGCTATGGTTGTATATCTTCTATTCGTAAATTAAAATATGGAATTCATTGGAAGCAAGCTGCTTCAAACTCCGGAGGAAATGGTACTGTAATGAGGATTGCCCCAGTTGGATTATTTTATTGTAAAGATCCTAAATCACTGAAGACAGCAGCTATAAAAACTAGTATAATCACACATTCTCATTCTGCTGCCTCAGCAGGAGCTATTGTTATTGCTCGGGCTATTGCCTATTTAATTGATAAAAATCCAGAAACAGGATTTTCAGTAGATGAATTTTTTAACGTTATCATTAGTTCAATTTCTAATTCTCAGGATGGAATATGGGAGGAATTCATTGAGATATTACATAAAACGAAATCAAATTTGAATATACCAATTGAATCAGGTTTAATTAAATTTTCTCAAGCTGGAGTTAAATCTCCTTATTTTATTGAAGATTATTTGGGTCAAGCATTCGTTCATCCATACACTATAAGCACAGTCGTTTGCTCAATTTTCATCTTTTTAAAAAGGTTATCTTCTTTTAAGGAGTGCGTGCTCGAGCTCGCAACAGCAGGAGGAGATAGTGATACTGTTGGAGCAATTGGAGGAAGTTTAGCAGGTGCTTACTTTGGTTTAAAAAATATCCCACCTGATTTAGTAAAATTAGTCAAAAATAACAAGAAAATATTGAAACTTAGTGAAGAGCTTTATTATACTTTTAAGAAAAGATATTAAATAAGTACTCCTCAGAAGAATTTTTTCAATTTAATCTCACAAGTATCGCAAAATTTCTTTGGTTTCTCATCTGTATCTGCTAAAGAATTTGAGAATCGCATTATACAAAAATTATTGCAATGTTTAAGACCAAATGTGTGCCCAAGTTCATGAATAGCTTCTTTTAATATCCTTAATTCGAAAAGAGTTTTAATTTCAGGTCTTCTATAAAATCTTTCTCTTAATCTTGTAATTGAGATCAAAGCTACAACTGTAGCTCTTAATATTTTAATTTTTGGGCTCATCGCGATACCAAATACAAAATTTAAGCCACTTGTAAAAATATCCTTATCCATTACACCTAATATTCGAAAAGAGAGCTTATTCCAATTATGAAATAAAATGCTATTCAAGACTTTAGATGCGTCATATTGCCTTCTTAGTGGATTATATTGGGTTTCATTTAATGGAATTTTTTCTTGAATAATGCTGACAGCTATGCCAAATTCTTTAAATTCCCGTTCAAGGTCTTTACTTAACTTTACTAAAATTGATTTGTCAAAATCTCCTATTTTTAATAATTCAATTGTTTTTTTCATTTTAGATTATTTAATGAATGAATTTTTTTTCGTTAAATTATTATCAATCGAATTTAATACAAAAATCCTAGATATTAATTATTAAATAGCTAAATTAAATTGAAAAAATATTTTAATTTTTATTGTTTGTATTATATAACAATTAGAATTTAGATCAAGTGGTATAATAAATTATCCCATCTCTTAAGGTTAATTTAAATCTTTAAAAAGAGAAGCCCATTTAGTAAAGGGAGGGTGGTCTAGCTTGGTATGATACTATAGGGAGATTCTCTATAGCATGATTCTTGGTTTGGGACCAAGGGGTCGGGGGTTCGAATCCCCCCTCTCCCATATTTTATTTTAAATCTTATATCCTATTAATCGAATTTCTGTATATCTATAACATCTTCTATTTCTGTCGAATTTTCATTATTAAAGTAAACTTCTGGAATTGATTCTTGAATGGATGAAAAGAAGTTCAGGATGGTTGCTGGATTTTTAGAGGTTACGATATAATATCTTAAAATTTTACTAAACTTAGAGATTTTGATATTATCTTTAAAAAATTGAAATAATTGTTGGAGATCTCTATCAAAATCGGAACTTTTTTGTATCCAAGCAATAATTCTCTTTTTTTGAGATGATTTATTCGGTTTAATTTTTAATATAAACTTCATATTAACATTACTCCCATATTAGTATTGATATTTAATTTGATTATGAGGCTAGTTATTTAAACAAGGATAATTTTAAAGAAAGAAAGATTTATTGTCCTCATTATTTATGATTTAAAAGTTTATTAAGTTCATTTGTGATTTTTTCAGTTTTCTTATCCTTTATCCAGTATCTAATTTTTGGAGAACTGAGGAATGTTTGAATTTTTTCATTTAATTCATTTAATTTCTTCTTATCTTCTTTAGATAGTTGAGGTATTTCTTCTTCCACTATTTCTTTTAATTTTTTAATTTCTTCTTCAATAATTGGAATTTGTATTTGTTGCTTGCCTTGAATCAAAGCCTTTCTCATTATTTCTTTTATACTTTTTACCCAGCCCTTGATCCAAGGATAATTCCCAGATTTTTTAGGATCAATAATCTCAACTTCCTTTCTATCAACAATTATCAAATTATCGGGGCAAGAGTTTACACATGCTCCACAATAAAAACAATCATCTTCATTACATGCAATTTTTCCATATTTTTTAACATCTTCAGCACTTTCGGGAATAAAAAAAGATTCCGTGGGGCAAATAATAACACAAGCTTTACATCCTTGTGGATCACATTTGTGAAGCATGTTTTTCTTAATAATTACGTCTCCTTTTATTGGAGATTTAATTGAAAAACATTGAACTGGACACTCTTTTTGAATTTTGTAATAATCTTTTATATTATGTCTATCTCTTACAGTTAAACAAAGTTGGCATATTTCATTACTAGAATCTTCAGTACATTTATCCATATCAATTTTAAAAAATTTTCCGATTGAGGGAAATTCATCAAGATCAATTTGATCTTCAGGTATAATATTCTCATGAAATGCATCATTAGGACAAACTACTGCACACAACATGCAATAACAACATTTTTCATGATCAATTAGGATTTTTGGATTATTTTCATCTAGAATTCCTTGAGCAATATCAGGAATAGGTCCAAGCTCGATTGCATCAACAGGACATACAATTTTACATAGAGAGCATCCTATGCATCGTCTAATATCATATGTAAGTTTTTTATCAACATCTTGAAATTTCCATTTAAGAATTAACTGTTCTGGTGTGATTTCTATATCTTTTTCAATACATTCTTTTTCTCCATCAAGAGATTCATCATCAGATTGTGTCTGCGAAATTTTTATTTTCCACCTTTCTTGATTTCTTTAAGCACTCTAAGTTCTTTTAAACTTAAAGTGCCAAAAAAATTTTCGATAGAATTTTGATCTAATTAGTTAATTATTTTTTAACTTAATTATGAATAATATTCAAAACTCTCTGGGTCAAAATTATAAATATATTCAATTGGAATTCCTTCAGAGCTAAGATCAGGGGGGGCGTAAATTAAGTGTAAATTAGGAAAATAAGTTCCAATACCATTTTTTGCAAGGATTATAGCGGGATGATTTGTATCTTTAAAAATGTTCTCACTTACTTTAAGTGTAATTCTTCTACATTGAAGTTCGTTCAATATCCCCAATGAATGAATATATTCATGTAAAAGAATATGATATATGTACGCCCAAACGATCTCATAAGGTTGTTCTTTTAAAATTATTTCCAGGGGGGTTCTATTCATGACAATATCTGTTCCGGGGGAAAAATGCATTCCACCTATAAAACCGCCTTTATACATGCCCATCTCTACAAGTCCAAGACTTAATCCTGCCCGGTGTCTCCTATACACTTTCTTTACATCGCTTTTAACCTGCTTAAATATCACAGGTATTTCCTCTTTAAT
Source organism: Promethearchaeota archaeon (assembly GCA_048939445.1). Taxonomy (GTDB): domain Archaea; phylum Asgardarchaeota; class Lokiarchaeia; order Sigyniarchaeales; family SOKP01; genus Loki-b32. Next base: position 28,898 of record JBHLPN010000005.1, read on the forward strand.
TTTTTGTAGATTCATGGGTTGTCTTATATTTTTAATATACTAAAACATGAAAGTTTAAATTAAATATCAAAAAACCAATCATCTTCATCCTCATATAAGAAGTCCATCATTTTAGACAAATCCTTAAGTAAATGTCTAACTGTTACCTTCGATATATCTCGCCTAATAATATCCATATCGCTGAAGAACATGTCATCTAACAAAGAATCAATATTTATTCTTTTAAAATATCGATCAGGGTTAAAAAATAAGGTATAGAAAATTTCTTTCTCTAAATTTGGTTGCTCACGTCTGAGTTTTGCCTCATATTTTTCTTTCATTAAGTTTTTTAATTCAACAATGAAACATTCTTTACTATGTAATAATGAATTTCTCTCATTTTCTAATTCATTAATACTTTGTTCAATTCCTTTTATTTTTTCACCTAAGAATCTAAGTTTTTTATCAGGGCTTTTGATTTTTTGATAATCTGTATGGTATCCAGTTTCTTTAAGTTCTAATTTTTCTCTATAATCGGCGACTTTAGCTATATTATAATCAATATTATAATAATCTGGAGTGATATCTATTCTTAAAGAGAGATTGCTATTAATACGATATTTAACATTTCTAGGATCTTCACCAAAGCTTTCAATTATGCCATAATCAGTAAGCATTTTAAGTTGACTATGAATTGCTTGTCTTGAGATTTTCTTCCCAAATGATGCTGCTAACTCTGAAGCCCCCAAAGGAACCTTAGCTAATTTAGAAAGAATAACTCTTCTTGTAGGATTCCCTAAAATTTCAAGTAAATTATCCATACTTAAAAAGAAACTTTTTCCTTCGTGTTCTCTCAATTCCATTAGAATCACTCCTTAACTTTTTTCTTAATTTATTTAATTAATTAATTTTATCTATACAAATCTTCTGAAGGTTCTTTCGCATATCTTTCATGAGATACTTTTGCTTTATCAGCTGATTTCAAAACTTTTTCAATAGAGTCTTCAAATTCTGCTTTTGAAATTTTTACAACTTTAACGGAATCTGCGTTCTGTGTATCGATATTTTTATTAGCAACTGCTTTCCGAATTGTTAAAAGGGTGGCTTCTTCACAGATTGCTTGAATATCTGCGCCTGTATATCCTTCAAGATCCTGTGCCATCTGTTCAATGTTTACATCTTTAGCCAGTGGTTTGTTTTTAAGATGAATTTTAAATATTTCTATACGTGCATCCTTATCCGGCATTGGGATCTCAATATGTCTGCCAAATCTTCCTGAACGCAATAATGCTGGATCAAGCATATCTGGTCTATTTGTGGCAGCAAGTAAAATTACATCCTTTAATCCTATTAATCCATCCATTTCTGTTAATAATTGTGAAACTACTTGCTCAGTCACTTGAGAGCTAGCAAATCTACCCCTCATTCCTGCTATAGCATCAATTTCATCAAAGAAAATTATACAAGGAGATGCAGCTCTTGCTTTTCGAAATGTTTCTCTTACTGCTTTTTCACTTTCGCCAACCCATTTAGACAGAAATTCAGGGCCTTTTACTGAAATAAAGTTTACCTCACTTTCATGAGCTAATGCTTTAGCTAAAAGTGTTTTTCCGGTTCCTGGAGGTCCAAAAAGTAAGATACCACTTGGAGGTTTAGAGGATAAATGACTATATAATTCTGGATATTTTAAAGGCCATTCTATTACTTCTCTCAATTGTTGTTTAGCTTCTTCTAATCCACCAATATCCTCCCATGTTTCATTGGGTTGACTTATTAATACCTCTCTTAAAGCTGAAGGTTCAATACTAGTTCTGGCTGATTCAAAGTGCTTCATATTAATTTGCAACTCCATTAGTATTTCAAGGGGTATAGGTTTATCTAAATTAATTTTAGGTAGTAACTCTCTTATTGCTAACATTGCAGCTTCTTTTGCTAATGACTCTACATCTGCGCCCACAAATCCATGAGTTTTTTCAGCTATAAGGCGAAGATCGACATCACTATGTAAAGGCATCCCACGTGTATGAATCAATAAGATCTCATACCGCCCGTCTGTATCTGGGACTCCAATCTCGATTTCTCGATCAAACCTTCCAGGACGTCTCAGAGCAGGATCAATATCATTTACTCTATTCGTCGCTCCTATAACAATAATTTCACCTCTCCCTTCTAAACCATCTAATAATGAAAGCAATTGAGCCACAACTCTTCTTTCAACTTCACCAGTAACTTCACCTCTTTTAGGAGCTATCGAATCTAATTCATCTATGAATATGATCGACGGTGCCATTTCTTTAGCATCTTCAAAAACCTTACGAAGATTTTCTTCACTTTGACCATAAAATTTACTCATAATTTCTGGACCGCTTATTGTTTGAAAATGAGCATCAGTTTCCCCCGCAACCGCTCTCGCTAGCAGGGTTTTTCCTGTACCTGGCGGTCCATGAAGTAAAACTCCTTTAGGGGGATCAATACCTATTCTTTTGAATAATTCAGGGTGTCTTATTGGTAATTCAATCATTTCGCGAATTCTTTGGATCTCCTCTTCCAAACCTCCAATATCCTCATATGTGACTTTTCTTCTTTCTAATTCTTCAAGTTCTTTACTAGTTTTTTCTGAAGTGATAATCTTGGTGCCTAAATGAATCCTAACAGCATCAGCTTTAGGATGATAATCAATAACAACGAAATCAATTCTACGACCCATTGCATTAAAACTTAAAATATCTCCCTTTGTTATTACCCGATTTTCTAATATTTGTGTTATTTGTTGAGGAGTCCTTAATATAATTGACTCTTCAACCCCTGCAAATGTAATTCTCTCTGCTAAACTTGCTTCAATTTTGCGAATTTCTACAATATCATCTAAAGCAGCACTAATATTCCTTCTTAATGAAGAATCTATTCTGATGGTATTTGTGTCCTTATCTTCCGGTTTTCCAGGATATAAAAGTGCAGCAGTTTTTTTTCCTACCCGTGGGTGGGAGATTTCTATAACATCACCCGTTCTAAGATGAAGTTCATCAATAACATCAGGATCTAATCTTATTCTGCCTCTCCCGGCGTCTCCCTTATAAGCATCTTTTATCTTGACTTTTTTTCCATCTCCCTTATACTCCCGTGTCATTCCACTCATTCTTTTATATCACTCAATATTTTTCTTAATTTTTCAATAAATAATAGTACTAATTATTTTTTATTCTTATTTATCCAATTTCCTTACTTTAATAATTGCTAGTCCGTTTTTTACCTCCATTTCAAAAAGTTCAGCCGAAGATTTGAAAGGTAAACGGACACTTTTCATATAACTTCGATTCCTATTCTCAGCATTAAATATTAACTTAGTTCCTCCTTCAATTATATCAATCATAACATCCTCTTCACTCATTCCTGGAATGTCAAGGACTATTTCAATAAAATCTGTATAATCATTAACTTCAGTATGGGGCTCCAAAATAGATTGATCCATATTTTGTTCAGAAAAATCCAACGAAAGCATATTTGCATCAATTTCTTCTTTATATTTAGTTTCAAATAGATTTTTCAATTTAGGATAATTTGATAAATCGATATTCTTTAAATATTCTCGAATTCTTTTATCATCAATATTTCCTTCAATCTTAATCTCAGGTTTTTCCATACCTGTTTCAAAATGATATGATATCTTAAATCCCTTTATCTTCTTATCTATGGGTTTTAAATTTATATTACTTTCCGATTCAGGAATAAATAAAAAATCCACATCAAATTTATCTGAATCTAATTTAAAATATTTTTTAATTTCATCAATAATATCATCAAATTCATCACGCACATTTATCACCTTAGATATTTGATTTGTCAATCTTTTCTTGACATTTCACAATTTACATATACCTCTAGAACTATAAAAATCTATCGATTTTAGAAAATAATAGGTGAAACCATACAGATTACCAAAAAAAATGTTGATTGGATTTGAATAAAAGATGTTAAATCAAACCTTATTATTTTATAATCTATAATATTTCTCAATTAAAGCCTCAATTTCATTCTTATTTAAGCAGAATAATTGAAAAAAAAGATCGTCAATAATGCTTTGAATTTTAACCTTATTATCGTTTTTTAGAGCAGTCTGGAGATCTATTTTGAAGTTTTCTTTATTCAAGAAAAAATGAAAATTCATTTTTTGTATTTGTTTTAAGATATCATCAACTTTCACTACAATTTGCTTTGTTAAATAAGAGGTTAATATTTTTATTAATTTTAATATTGAAATGTCTTCTTGAGAATTAAAACTATTAAAATTTGGTATTGGTAAATTATACTCAAGTTTGGTCTTACTTCTTTTTATCGAGATGTTTTTAGCTTTGAATAAGAATCGAACAATTTTGGAGTTTAAATAAGCAAGGATTAATAGACAATCGATATTTTCTTCTGAAACTCTTGGCCAAAGAAAATACGTGTCTGAAGTAGCATAATATGAGGAGTTTGAATACCCAAAAATGTTATCTTTTGATATAAATTTAATGAAGATTTTTTCCCCATTATCATAGAGAGGTTCTAGATTACTTAGTTTTCCCTTATTTTTTCCTTCAAAGTTTCGGATAAAAGAACCTCTTCTCGGAAAATAGAAATCTTCTGGATTTTCATTAGCATTAATTAAAGTTTCTCGTAATTCTTTTTCATATTGATGTAAATATTTTGAAAGAGAAGGGTATTGTTTCCTAAATAGTTGATTTCGTTCATATATGGATTTTGATTTGAATTGGTTTTTATTAAAGTAAATTACATATCCTGCAAATTCTTTATGATTATATCCATATGTCTTAATAGATTTGCTCTTATATAGTTTTTTAAGTTTCATTTTCTCTTTTTCAGTGAGTTTCACGAACTCTCCATTTATCTTTATATACAAATCATTATCATAAATTTTTAAATCGTTTCCTTCTTTTAGAATGAATATTGAATCTTTTATGAGAATTAAACCATTACGAATTAAGAAATAATCCTTTAAGAGAGAGGTTTTCCCCTCAAATTTACAAAATTCTTCAATTTTAGCTACAATTGTTTTTACTTCTTTAGGATAGGTCAAACTCCAATTTTTATCTTTCTTTAAATCGTTGTTAGATAGCGCCGAAATATATTTCTTAATATTACTTGAATCTTTCTCATAGATTAGTTCATTGAAAATTTTCTCATTTAATGCTTTGTAATTAATATTAGTTTCTTTATTTCCAAAAATTTGAACGATTTCAATATTTTTATTTTTCTTCTGAATTTTTTCATCCTCAGTTTTTTTCTGTAAAACAAAAATACAATTCATTTGACCTTTCGCTCCCTCAAAAATAGTTAATTGTGATAAATCTATATACTGTAGCAAAAAACACTCTTCTAAAACATGAGGTTTTAATAATTTTATACCAGTTTTCTTAGATTTTGTAATCCAATAATTTGTCGTAATAAATGAAAGGAAGCCACCAGGATTCAACTTTTCTATTCCCAAATGAATAAAAAAGTAAAATAAATCCATATTTCCCACAAAATATCTTGCACATAAAGAATAATTCTTAACATATTCCTGAAAAATTTCAGCATTATAATTTTGCCCTAAATATGGAGGATTTCCAATTATTATATCGAATTTTTTATTTGTATCTGCCCCCAAAAAATTTTCAAATTTATATTTTATATTAGGATAAGAATTCAAAAGATTTTCTTTCAAACTATTATCCATTTCATAAGCAGTTATATTGGAGAAGTTATTTCTTTGGAGAAATTTCAAAAAAATACCCTCTCCTACTGATGGTTCTAAAATTCTTAAAGTATGAGGTTCATCTTTCGAATTTCCGATAAATCTAATAACATTTTTAACCATAAACTCGGCAATATAATTTGGTGTAAAGATCTGTCCAATACCATCATCTTTTTTGGAACTTATGTTTTTTATTACCATCTGATCTTAATATTGGATTAAGAATCTAAATAGTTGATGGTTCTATCTATCAAAATTAATAAATATAACTTATAGTAGGATAAAACGTGTTTTAAAAAATGATTTTAACCATGATGGTGCTCATGTTGTTTCATCCTAATATTAATTGGTTTCAAATTACCAATTGCCCAACCAGTTACTTCATTAAGGGAAGGGTGTATGACCATTGAATGGTATATAGGCATAAATGAACCCGCTTCTGGGCAAGCTCTTTCAATCTTTGGTATTTCTTTTTCATTAAAATGTTCAGGTAAAGAACAAGTAAATCCTGAATTCATTAAATATACAAATGGTTGTACTAAGATTGCTGCTTGAGGTCCAATAACATGTGCTCCAAGTATTCTATATGATTTGTCAACAATTAATTTTACAAAACCATCATTTTCTTTACCTGTCTCAAAACCCATGGCATACCCTTTTGCTACAGTTGAATAATTTTTGATTGCAACAAATATCTCATAACCTTTTTCAATAGCTTCTGCTTGAGTCATTCCAACATGACCTATTTGTGGATATGTAAAGATAGCCCACGGAACTGCCGAATAATCTACTGATCTCTTTTGATCTTCGGGGCCAAATATATTATTAGTACAAATTTCTGCTTCATAATTTGCCTTATGTCTAAATTGATAAAGACCGTTTGCATCCCCTATACACCAAATATTCTTCTTATTGGTTTCTAAGTATTGGTTAGTTTTTATCCAACCCCTCTCGTCTGTTTCAACCCCAGTATTTTCAATTTTTAATAAGTCGGCATTTGAACGCCTCCCAGCAGCTACAAGGAGTTCTTCTGCTATTATTTCCTTTTCTTCACCAGTTTGCATATTCTTAACCAAAATTGCTTTTTGTTGTTTCTTCCAATATGCTTTAACTGCTTTTTCATTTAACAATACTCTCATATGTTTACTGAAACTTTTTTCTAATAATTGACTGATCTCAGGTTCTTCTGTTACAACTAAACGTGGAAGCATCTCTACAATAGTTACTTCAGTACCCATTGCAGAGAAAATATGGGCAAACTCTGCTGCAATAACCCCACCACCAATGATAATAAGACTTTTCCATGGTTTTTTTGGAAATCTGTCTCCAAAGAAGTTTTCATTTATAATATAGGATAAATCTTCTATTCCTTGAATTGGAGGTATGAACGATCTTGCCCCCGATGCAATTACAAATCGCTCACCTTTAAAATGTCCTAACGCTTTGCCGCTTTTGTTATCCCTCACTTTCATTTCATATTCTCCAATAAATTCACCATTTCCCTTGTAAACATCCAAATTAGGAACAGTAGAAAGTCCTTTATCAATTGACTTACTTTCATCTATTTGGGACCACATTCTTTTTGCTATTAATTCCCAATCGATATTTTCTATATTGAATTTTATTCCAACTTCTTGAGCATGTTGAGCTTCTCTGATTAAATCAGCAGGATGTACCAAAACCTTTGAAGGAATGCAACCTCGTGTTAAACATGTACCTCCCATTTTAGTATTTTCTACAAGAGCACATTTCATTCCTATTTGAAGTCCAGTATTTAAAACATTTAATCCTGCTCCACTCCCAATAACGACTAATTCATAAGTTTCCATAATTTCATTTTTATCTATATCGCATTTAAAGTTTATAGTAATATTTTAAAGGGTTATTATGAATAAATGAAACTATTATGATTTCACGTTAATTTAAAAAGCTTGGAAGAAGGTGGTTTCTTTGGGGAGTTAAGAATCAGAGGGAATTAAAACAACAAAATTACTTCCCTGTTTGTAATCACCTTCCACTCTATCTTCAACCCAAATATCACCATGATAAAGATCAATTATTTTTTTGACAAGAGAAAGTCCAAGACCCATTCCCTTACTTTCTAGAGATTTTCGCGATCCTCTTTCAAATATACTTTTTTTACGATAATCAGAGATACCTATGCCATTATCTTGAAATTCCATTCTGAGAAATTTTTGATCTTCTTTTTCTTCTTCACGTATATTTATGATAATCTTGATTTCGGATTTATTATTATGCCTAACAGCATTTATTAGAATGTTTTCAAATACATCCAGTATAAGACTGTTTGCATTTATATAAGTCTTTTCAGTAATAGTGTTAACCTGAATATCAATATTTCTTGTTTGAAAACTTGATTGTAAAAATTCAATAGCACTGTTTAAAATATGAACTGCATCCATTTTTTCCAAAATAATTTCAGTTTCATCGAGTTCAGTAATTTTTCTTACATTTGTTATCAATTTTTTTGCTCTATTAACTTGTTCATTTACTATTTCATATAATTCTTTTATAGTACTAAGTTTTTCTGGGTTATGTAAATAAAGAGAGCTAAGCTCAACTGAGGAACTAATATTTTGAAGGATATTATTAATATCATGGGCGAAAATATCTCTATAAAGATTAGCTTGGTAATAGGCTTTCCTATATTTTTCCTCAGACTTTTTTATTTTTTGTTCAGCAGTTTTTTTCTCTGTAATATCTAATGTAGACTCAACAACACCTATGATATTATTATCTTTATCTCTTATAGGGTAACCTGCTACATACCAAATTCTCCCATCTGGAGTAGTCATTTCATTACTGGTTGGTTTATTAGTTTTAATTGATATTATTACTGGGCAATCATCGCATGGTTCTTCTCGAGTATTCCAGATCTGATAACATTTGCGTCCAATCAATTGTTCAGGAGTTAAATTTACAGAATCAGCAGCAGCTTTATTAGCATATATAATTGTGTTATCTACAGTTTGATAGATTATATGCTCTAAAAGACTTTCTAGGATAGTAGATTTTTCACTCTCAGATTCTTGTAATTTTCTAGTTCTTTCTTCTACAATGTTTCTTAATTCTTTATTTAACTCTTCTAATTCTTCTTCTGTTTTTGTGCGTTTTAAAGCATTTCCTATAATATCAGAAGATATTTTTAGGAGGTTTAAATCATCATCACTCCATTTCTCTGATTTCCATACATTATCAAATCCAATGAATCCCGCTATCTTCTCTCCTATTTTGAGTGGTAAGAATATCAGAGATTTAATATTTTCTCTCAAGAACTCTTCTTTTTCTGCTGATGCTTCAGGGGGTAAACTTTCCACATTTTCAATGTTTAAAATCTCATCTTCCTTTAGTTTATTTGCTGACCAGGGGAATAAGTCCATTGGAAGATTTTGGAGTTCTTCTATTTGTGGAGAAACATCATCTGCGCACCATTCATGGGTATTACTCATTGTTATATTATCAGGATTAAACAAAAATAAATAACTTCGACTTGCTTGGCTCAATTCTCCTATTTCCTTTAGAGATGATTTTATAGCTTCATCAAGATCGTCGGGATTGACAAATCGAGAAGAAATTGTAGAGATAGTTTTTTCAAATTCTACTTTCTTTTTGAAGTTTTTCTCTGCTTCAATGAGTTTTGTTTGGGATTCAAAAATAGCAACTACCTTTTCTGAAGGTAATCTATATATATAAACTTCAGTCCAGCCATAAAATCTCTCATCTTTATAAAAAGCTTTTGGAGAACTCACTGCTTTGCCGGTTTTCCAAACCCTTCTTAAAGCATCAACAAACCCAAATTCATCAATACTGGGAAAGACGTCGCTTAGATTTTTCCCAATTAGGGTTTCTCTAGAAACTTTGCATATTGCTAATCCTGCTTTATTCATTTCTCTAACTATGAAATTTTCACCATTATCAATTGTTTCATATATTGCAACTCCACTATTTATATTTTCTAAAAGTTCCTTAAACATTTTTTCAGTTTGATAAAGTTCTGATTCAATCAATCATATCTCCCTTACTTTATATTAAATGAAAGCAAACTTGCTATGATTTTGAACAAAAACTGCATGATACATGCATTAGGTATCATTAATTAATTCAACCACATATCTAGTCAATTAATTATATTTAAATTTATGCGACAAAAAGTCTAAATAGGGCTTTCTCTTAATCTTTTTGAATATATCATAATTAGCTTTAAATCTAAATTAAAAAAATAAATAATCACTATTATTTATAACAGCGAGGGTAAGATTTTCGCAATGGGGACCGCCAATCCTCCGAGAAGACTGCCAATAGAACTCAATTTTTTGAGATAATCTTTAATATTTTTTGTTACTTTGACCACCCTAGTTTTTCCTTCAATTATTGTTCCATCTTCCGATAATAGAAATATTTGTATTGTCTGTTCACCAGTTTCACGTGGTTCTAAAGATAACCATGTAGTATCTCCATTTTCTATCATTGTAGATAATACTCCTACAATATCTCTCCCTTCAGATGAAATTAATGGAATAGATTCATTGGGAATTAAAAAATTACCTCTCCCTTCTACTTGGATATCAAGTTTTAGTTTATTTGGTTCAAATCCAGGAGCATTTACTTTTATAATATATTTTTTATCTTCGGGAGCATTATTATATAAGAAGCAAAAAATATTCAATTCTGAATTAAGATATACCACTTCTTGAGCTGTAGAATCCAGATATATGGGATCTTTTGATATACGTTCAATATTGTCTGCTAATTCTAATTGTAATCTGTCAATTACAGTGAAAAAGCCAGGATTAAATTTTTTAATGTAATTGAACAATTTATAGATGTCTTTCATAGAAAAGTACCAAGCACCTTCCATGTATATACCTCTTTCAACATTAAAATTTATTGACTCTACGTCAATAAATTCTTTTAATTCTTGAATTAATTGATCCTTAGATAAAACTTCTTGAAATTTTAGGTAATAGAGAAATAATAGCTTTTCTAAAGCAAAAGTGATGGGTAACTCATCTGGTTCTTGTTCTTTTACTTTTTGAATGAAATCAAATGTTAAGATTTTATTTAATTCTGCTAAGTATTCATCCCATTTAAGAAATGTGACAGGGTCTAAGTGGTTTGAGAAAATCTCTGCAAAGAAATTATCAAGGAAGATAGAGTGTGTCGTAGGTTTATAGAAATCTTGTAATCCATTCACATCATGAATATTGAGGTTTAAGCTACGAATTAATATTGACAATCCTAAGCCAATTAAAGCAAACCCTGCAGCAGCAAATCCAATATCAAGGAGATCCATAGCTAACATTATTGCAAATAAAATTATTGCAGTAAAACAAATAAGTGATATAATTTTTAATAGATTCGTTACTTTTTTTACACTACTTGAAAGTAAATCAAATCCATCAAGACTATCTATCGGTCTCCC
>JBHLPN010000061.1:0-12145 GCA_048939445.1 Promethearchaeota archaeon
ATTTACTTTAAGAACATTAATATAAAATATGTCAAATTCACAAAAAAAATATATTTTAGCAATTGACCATGGTACAGGAGGACCCAAGAGTGCCATAGTTTCTGTTGAAGGAGATGTAATTGAATGGGCATTTCAAGAAGTACATTTACATGTATCTAAGGGTGGAGCAGTAGAACAGAATCCAGATGATTGGTGGAATGCAATAATAAAAACCTCTAAGAAAGTAATTGATAGTGGGCATGTTTCGGTTGATGATATTGTAGGTGTGTGCAATACAAGCCAATGGAGCGGAACTGTTGCAGTTGATAAAGAGGGAAATCATTTAATGAACTCAATAATTTGGATGGATACTAGAGGTGCAAAATATATTGAAAAATTCTATAAAAGTTTAATTCAAGTATCTGGTTATTCTTTATCTAAAATTTTAAAGTGGATTAAGCGAACTGGAGGGGGTCCTAGTCAAAGTGGGAAGGATCCTATTGCACATATACTATGGATTAAGAATGAGCTTCCAGAGATTTATAAGAAGACTTTTAAATTCTTAGAACCACAAGATTTTATTAATTCAAAACTTACAGGTAAATATGCTACTTCCCCTGTCTCGATTCATCTTCATTGGGTAACTGATATCAGAGATATTAATAATGTGAAATATTCAAAAAAATTAATTAAAGGCCTGAAAATTGACCCTGAGAAATTACCAAATATTAATTCATCAATTGATATACTTGGACCATTAAAAAATACTGTAGCTGACGAATTGGGTCTTAATAGAGGTGTAAAAGTTATTGTAGGTGCACCAGATGTACCATCAGCGACAGTTGGATCTGGTGCTGTTAATAACTATGAAGCACATATTTATATTGGTACATCTGATTGGTTAACGTGCCATGTTCCATATAAAAAAACAGATATTAACCATAATATGGCAAGTGTTCCCTCTGCAATTCCAGGAAGATATATTATTGGAAATGAACAAGAGATTGCTGGAGGTGCATTAACATTTCTTAGAGATAAAATCTTATACCATAAAGATGAATTATTAAGAGAAGAAGCTGTTCCAGATGTATATAAGATTTTTGACAAAATAGCAGAGACTGTTCCAGCTGGTTCAAACAACCTTATTTTTACTCCATGGTTAATTGGTGAAAGAACACCCGTTGAGGATCATACAATTCGAGGAGGTCTTTATAATCTATCGTTAGAGATGTCTCGTGAGCATATGATTCGAGCTATATTTGAAGGTGTAGCGTATAATATAAAATGGCTTTTCATGTATATAGAAAAGTTCATTCAAAAATGGAAAATAAAAGAAATCCCAGGAATGACCAAAAAAGATATAGTTATTCCAGAACTTAATATTATCGGTGGTGGAGCACAAAGTAATATTTGGTGTCAAATATTTGCTGATGTTCTTAATAGAAGGATAAACCAAGTTCAAAATCCTATTCAAGCAAATGCTCGCGGTGCAGCATTTATTGCCTCAGTAGGGCTGGGATACCTTAAATGGGATGAAATTCAGAGATGCTGTGAAATATCAAATGTTTTCACACCCAATCCTGGAAACCGCCAAATTTATGATAAGCTTTTCAAGGAATATCTGAATATCTATAAAATTATGGGAAAAACCTATAAACGCTTAAATAAATAATATTTTTAATTCTTAAAATTAAATTTATATTCCTATTTTCTTAGTCTTGGATTTTTTTAGCAATGTGAGGGGAAATTCTTCTGTGAATAAACTCTTTGATACAGCTTACTCTATCCTTAGTGATTGTAGATGTAATTGATATTCCCTTTAATTTGTTTACCAAATTCTTTTTAGACATTTTCTTAGTATTTTCTAAAATTAGTAGGGTGTTATCTACATCATGTAAAAACTTGGAGATAAAAAACGTCAAGAATTTTAGTCGTTCATCCTGTTCTTCTTTTTCAAGGACAGAATTAATGATTTTCTTTTCGAGATCCAACCCTGTTTTCCAAGGCATTTGAATTATATGTTTATGGGGGTTCATTAAAAAAGAAGTTCTTCTCTGATTTTTTACTAATGCATAGAAAAATGTAGCTGTAGGAAAGATTTCATCGTCAAATTCAATAGTTTTTAATTTTCTTGTATTTTTATACTTTTCAGGCATTATATTCTCAAGGACTTTATTTATGACATCTAGATTTACTTTAAATTCATTGTTTATGATGATATGTAATGGGTAATTAAACAATTTAGCATGAATTAACCCAGCAAAACAGTTAAATCCAATGATATCAATAAATTGCTCCAAGCTTATTGTCTTATCATCTTCTAATCTGGCTTCTTCTTTTGGGGTTGTATCAGTTTCTAGTTTTATTGATAAATCGACAGTCTGATATCCTAGAATTCTTCCTTTAACATCTAATAATACAAAAAATACATGATCTTTACATACTGCTCCTTGTGGAACTTCTATTTTTATATGGCCAAATTTTTTTTCAGTAAATAGAGTTTCTGGGATATTTACAGCTTTTTCTGAACCACAATTTGGACATGCAATTTCAATTAATCTAGAATGCACTTGCATAATATACCCCACCCACAAAAAACAGATTTTAGTAAAAAGTGTATGAAACGAATGAAATTTTATAAATATAAATCTATCCTATTTTAAAAGATGTATGTGATATGTGTAATACACAAAATTTGTTAAATTCAACTTTAAAAATATATTTACATGAAAAAAAAATAAAAAAGAATAAAAGTTTTTAATAAGATAAAGCTAACCCTTAACTGATTTTCCCTGTTCTAGTTTATCAATATCTTTTTCTTGCAATTCACGTCTCTGAACTTTACCAGTTGCGCTAACTGGCATCTTTCTGACGAATTCAATATATCTAGGGCTTTTCCATTTAGCCATGTTTTCTCTTGCCCATTCCTTTAATTGCTCACTCGTTATATCTCGATCAGCCTTAAATCCTTTTTTCAGTGAAACCCACGCTTTTACAGCTTCACCGCTGTATGCATCAGGTATACCTGCAACAGCAACTTCATCCACCATTTCATGATGACCTAATAATTCCTCTACCTCTTTTGGAAACACAGAATGACCAGATACCTTAATTAGCGATTTTTTACGATCTCGTATTTCAACCCATCCATGTTCATCCATAAAACCGATATCACCAGTTAGCAACCAACGTTTCCCACCCCAATACTTCAAATTGTCCTCTTGTTCTTTCTGCTTGCCTAAATAGCCTAACATTATATGCGGTCCAGCAAGACAGATCTCTCCTGTATTTTCAATTCCAAAACCTCCTCTTTCTTTAGTTCCATCACAAATAGGTCCTGCCTCAAAATTATCAGAAGGAAATATAGCCCAATCTGCACCCGGAATTGGCAGTCCTAGTTTTCCATCCTTGTTTGGTCCCCAAAAAGGAGCAATACTATGTACAGGTGAACTTTCCGTTAAACCATACCCAGCACGTATTGGACAAAATATTGACTCAAAAGGTTTTTGTACGTAAGAATGCAGTGGACCAGCTCCTTGTGTGGCATATTTCAGTTTCTTCCACATATCATATTTCTTTTTAAATTCATCAACACCCATTTCCTGTACAAAATCTGTAAATCTTTTAAACCACATTTCAACTCCTGTATATATCATTCCTTCTGGAGCATCGATTCTATTTACCGCTTCGACTAGAACATCATCTGAGGGTGGTTTTGGGAAGAGAAGCATAACCATCCCAATACCAAGAGCAGCATTCATGACGCAGGTCATACCAAAGCTATGAAAAAAGGGAATAACTCCAATAGTCACTACACCTGGTCCAATGCCTGTCCAAGGTTTAATCATATTTAAATTAGCACTTAGATTAGCATGTGAAAGCATTGCTACTTTAGGTAGTCCAGTAGTACCTCCCGTCATGAGATATATCGCAGGATCTGTCCAAGGATCAATGTCAACCTTAATTTCTTCTGGTTGTGTTTCTTTTATAATTTTATCCATCCAATATACTTTGTAATTTTCAGTTTCGTCAGGAATCTTATCTCGAGCATTTGGAATACCTAATTTCTCAATGGTGGCAGAATCAGCAGTCATAAAATCTACAAAATTTGAAGGTATCACAAATTTAACATCAGTTTTTGGGAGAACATCCTTAGGACCTGCTATATATAGCATATCCATCATAACAAATACCTTTGCTTTAGTCATATTTAGGGAATGTAAAAGCTCCATTGGCCTGTAAGTAGGGTTAATCCCTTGGGCAATAGCACCAATATACTGACAACCCATATAAGCAACAACAAAATTGATAGAATTTGGCAGATCAATAGCAACAACATCACCTTTTCTAATCCCAAGAGTTTGATGAAGAAACGTTCCAAACCGTTTTGCATATTCGAATATAGTTTTTAACTTTACACGCTCTATATATGGGCCATACACAAAAATACAGATATCGTTCTCCATTGTATCATATAATTCTGTAGCTTTTAAAAAATATTCCCACATTGGTAAGATTTCTACGTCTTCAACATCTCTTAACTGTTTTGGTACACCTTCGGGCCAATACCCCCCTTCTTCTGGAGGTGTAAACCATACTTTATTCTCATCAACTAAAAATTCTGGATCATCTAAACTCGGCATAATAATCTCATTTATTTTATATTCAATTAAAATAATTTTACTATAATTTTGTTAATATTTTAAATTTTAAATTTTTATATACTTTTTTAGATATAATTATCATGAACTTTAAAAGCCAACTTAAAGCAAGCTTAAAAGGTATTTTAAATGAAGAAGAACTCTCACTTCTTCCACGTGGCTTCCAGACTTTAGGAAATATCATTATACTGAAGTTGAATCAAAAATTATTCAATAAAGAACGTTTAATTGCTAAGGCATGCTTAGAAATGTTGCCAAGAATAAGATCGGTCTATGTAAACAGGGGTAGAATCGTAGGTACTTTTAGAGAACCTGAAAAAATTGAATTTATAGGAGGAGAAGATAACCCTATTGTTGAACATAAAGAACATGACGTAATTTATAATTTTGATATAACTAAAATTATGTTTAGTAAGGGTAATGTCAATGAAAGGAAATATCTTGCTACACTTGTAAAAAGTGGGGAAATAGTTGTGGATATGTTCGCAGGAATTGGGTATTTTTCATTACCAATTGCAAAACATTCTTCAGTTGGAAAAATATATAGTATTGAAGTTAATCCAGAGTCATATAAATTTTTAGTGAAAAATATAAAACTCAATCATATGGAGGATCTGATTATACCAATTGAAGGGAATTGTAAAGAAGAAGTTTTAAAACTTAGTGAATCTGGAATTAGAGCTGACAGAGTTATCATGGGTGTTTTTCCAGCACCCAAAGAATATATAAAGGAAGCATTATCATTAGTTAAGGATAAAGGAACGATATTTCATTATGAAGGAGTAGTAGAGAAAGATAAATATATTAATCTGTTTGAAGAATTTAAAGAAAATGCTATGAAGAGAGGATATGTGTGCGAACTAAATTCTTATAGATTTGTTAAAAGTTATGGTCCTAGACTATTTCATACAGTTTTAGATATTTTAGTTACTAAAATATAAAACTACCTATTTGAGTGTTGTTTCGGTAATATAAATCTAATTCTGTTTTTACTCAATCTAAATTGAAAACTAATCTAAAAAATATCACGAGAATATTTATTCTTTTAAAAAAGGTAGATACTATTATTTATAGAGGAGAAGAAATATATCTTATATAGAAGTAGGAAGAGTAACCCACTTTTTATTTAAATTCAAAATTAATTGGTATGAATAAAATTGAATGGCAAGGCTACTATAGGTTTCGATTATAGCCATAATAATATTTTGACAATAGAATCATCTAGTTTTGGGGAATTCACACAGTTTTTATTCACATCTGGATATAAACTGGGTAAAATTGAATCAGGGTTTAATTCTTTAAATGAATTAAAGAAATACAATACAATAATTCTCTCAACACCGAAAAATACTAATTTATTGTCAAATGAAATTAAAATTCTTGAAGACTATGTAAAAAATGGAGGTAGTCTCTTAATTATCAGTTCCACTGGAGGAGATCATACAAATAATACTAATTTAAATGAATTAACGCGAAATTTCGGATTTGAGTTTGTACCTGATGAAATTAATGATTCAGTTAACTTTGTCAATCTTCAGAAGAGACCTATCATAACGAGATTTAAACCTCACGTAATAACCGAGCAAATAAAAAAAATTGTCTTTTCAAGTTCATGTTCAACTCATATTTTAGATTTTATAGAAGATGAGAAAAATGTAAAAATAGACTGGATACTACAGTCTGGATTAAATTGTTGGCGACGACGGTATGATGGAGAAAATTGGATTGAAGAAGATAGTCCTAAAATTCCATTAATGGTTGTTGTGGAATATTATAAAGGTAAGGTTGTAGGATTTGGAAATTTTAGCATATTTTCATCGCTTGCTCGTGAATATGGTTTTACTGCTTTTGATAACGATATTTTAATAGCTAACATCCTAAGTTTTTTGATAGGGAGTTTAGATTCTGAAGGAAAACCCGTAACAGTCGGATTAAGCATGGATTTATATTATTGGGCAGAAGATATTGTTAAACAGGATAAATGGGAGAAAATTTCTGATCTTATAAATGTAAGTTTAAAATATTTCAAGGATAATTATAATGAAATTATTAAAGAGATAAAAAAATTAAGATTAGAGCGATTAGAAAAAAGAAAAGCATTTGATAAAACTATTAAAGAAGCAGAAAAAGAAGAAATCACCGAGGAAAAAATATTGGAAAAAGTTCCTATTGCAGAAAGAAAGAGAGAAGATCTTGAAGAAATAATAAGTGCTATAGAGAATATTAATGGGGAGAAATATGAATTTTCTATAGACTTAGACGAAGAAGAGATTGATGAAGATGAAGAAAAAGAATTAGAACAATATACAAATGAGGATATTGCTGAATTCGAAAAAGGATTTCCTAAGAAAGCGATTTGGCATGGAAAACCTACAATAGCTTTTAAAGAATGGCTGAGCAAAAAGTATAAAAGCTAACCCCAAATTAGATATTAGATCTATTCTTCTATTTCTTAAGTAAATTTTTATTCTAATTATGGAAAGATTTTTATTCGTTTTAGGCTCTAATTGGCAATTATCTTTGGCAGAATTAGATAATTATCTTAACCATTCCCAAAATAAAGGAAAAATTGTAGATTATTCTGCTAATGTGGCTATAGTGGAGTTCGAAAAATTACATCAAGACAGATATTATATTAATAGTCTCATGGAAATCCAATTTCTTTTAGGTGGATGCCAGAAAATTGCTAAAATCTATGACTTCATTGATATTAATTCTATCCAAGACGCCTTTCCAGTTCAAATTAAAAGATATAAAGAAGTTGAAAGAAAAAGAATAAAGATCCTTAAGGTTATTGATAACATCATAATTGGGAAAAATGGTATATTTCCAAAAGTTTATGAGAGCATGTTTTTTGCTGTTTCAATTTATCCTAATCTTTATGATGATAAATATTATTCTGAAATATTAGTTAAACATCTTTTACCATTTCTAAATAAAGAAATTGTGGAAATACTTAAACAGAAAGGGGCTGAAAAAACATTATATTATCAATATCCAGAAAAAAATATCGAGTCAGGTTATCTGAATCCAATATTTCCACATCATATAATAAAATATGAACTTCTTAAAGAGCATAGAGCAGAAATAATTTTCGGCTTTACAGAAGAAGGTGTTTACATTGCAAGAACATTTACTACCGATGATCCTAATTTTAAAAAGAAAATTGACGAAGGAAGACCTCATAAAGAATTTAAAAGCGCTATTTCACCAAAACTTACATTGATAATGTTAAACTTTTTGAATTTATTTGAAAATAGAGAAAACAAGAAAATTCTTGATCCATTTGTTGGCAATGGAACAATTGCTTTGTTTGCTATACTACAAGATTTTCAAATATATGCTTCAGATAAAGACATTAAGAAGGTAAATAATACACTCCGTAATATTAATTGGTTGTTAGAGCTTTTAGAAGAAGATATACCTCCATTTACTCATAAAAGAGTTTTAAACCAGGATGTGAGAAATTTATCTAATAATTTTGAAAATTATTTTTTTGATGGTATATGCACTGAACCAGAATTAGGCCCATTTTACACAGAAAAACCTTATTATTCTCAAGTCAAAGAATTAATTGATACTAAATTGGCACCATTATATGATGAGTTTTTTAGAGAAGCATACAAAATATTAAAACCAAACTCGAGAATTTGCTTTATTTCTCCAATTATTAGCACTATAGATGGAAATGACCTTCAAGTAGATATTGAAAGGATTGCAATTAAAAACAACTATAAACTTGTACCAATGCTAGATCTTAATAGAATTCCCAGTAAAACTAATCAGATACTTAAATTTCATAAACAACATGTAAAAAACCTAATTGATGCTAAAAAAGGACAAATTCTTAAAAGAAAACTATACATTTTAGAGAAATAATGAGTAAAGATGAATTATAAAGATATTTTAGATGAGATTGAAAAACAATTAGAAGGAGAAGCTCATCTAGATGAATTAGCTAGAAAAAAGCAAGATCCCTATAAGATTTTAATCTCCACAATCTTATCAGCACGAACTCGAGATGCAAATACGAGGATGGCAACTGAAAAATTATTTGCTAACTTTAAAACTCCAAAATCTGTCTCTGAGGCGGACATTGAAGAAATTGAGCAGCTTGTTAAATGTTCAGGATTTTATAAGGTTAAAGCTGCTCGTATAAAGGAAATCTCTAAAGTCTTAATTGAAAAATATGGAGGTAAAGTTCCTAATAATTATGATGATTTAATTGATTTACCTGGTGTAGGAAGTAAAACTGCAAATTGTGTATTGGTATATGCATTTAAAGTGCCAGCAATCCCGGTGGATACTCATGTACATAGAATTTCGAATAGATTGAGGTGGGTAACGACTAAAAATCCTCTGCAAACAGAAAAAGCATTAAAAGATAAAATTCCAAAAGAACTCTGGTTAAAATTGAATAGATTATTTGTAAGGTTTGGACAGCAAATATGTTTGCCAATTCGCCCAAAGTGTGAGATTTGTATACTTAATAATCAATGTCCTAAAGATTTTTCAATGGAATTGGCAATGAAAAAGAAAAAAGATAAAAAGTAGGATTATTGGTTATTTTAATGAAATATAGGTATGAATCGTACTGTGGTTTATATTGTGGTGCCTGTGAAATTTGCCTACTAATAGGCAAGTGCAATTTTTCTTTTACGTCTATAGAATAGATATCCAAATAAAACTCCTCCTAATAGACCAAATAGATGAGCCCAATAATTAATTCCCGGAGCAAAAGAGGTTATGATGAAAAATCCAATATAAAATAGCGAAAACAATAAAAGAGGTTGATAATCCATTGCCACAATTATAAAAGCAACTCCAATTAATCCAAATATAGCCCCAGAAGCGCCTAAACTTATTGAATCTAATGGAAGGAGTAATAATGAAAAAATATTACCAATTAAGCCTGAAAAGAAATATATAATCAAAAATTGTGTTTTAGTTATGTTATTATTAGTTTCTACAGTAGCCCCAAAAAGGAGTAAAGCAATCATATTAGAAAATATATGCATTGGGTCTCCATGAAGAAACATAGATGTAAATAACCTCCAAATTTCAAGATTTTCTAAAATATTTCTGTTAATTTGGACAAAAAGTAAGAACGTGTTAAGTGGAGCAAAGTAAAAAAAAATAAAACTGAAGATATTAATAAAAACTAAACTAAGTGTTATTTTAGCATCCTTTAAATTCTTAAGATCTAGTACCATCATGTTGATAGAAATCTTACGAAACAGTTAAAAATAATTATGATAAAGTATAATAATTTGTTTTTATATTATATTTTTAGCATAAAAGGTTGATATACTTTGGACAGAAATGAAAGAATCAATGAAAGATTGAAAGCAAAGAGAAAACATCTTGTAGATGCATTAATTTTGAATGAGTTCTTAAAAGATAAACGATTAATAAAAGCATTTATGGAAGTACCGTTAGAAAAGTTTATTCCAGAAAAATTCATAAGCATTGTTAAGCTCTATGAAGATGTGCCGAATCTATTTTATTATGATGAGAAAAATCCTAATAATTATCGCACAATTTCTGCACCACATATGATATCAATTATGCTTCAAGGTCTTTCTTTAACTGAGGATGATGATTTATTAATATTGGGAGCAAAGAGCGGTTATATCGCAGCTTTAGCACATAAATTAGCACCCAAAGGAGAGATTATTATTCTTGAGGCTAATTCTGAAATTGCGAAAATTACTTCAGATAACCTTAAAAATTTAAAATTAGACGATAAAATTTCCATCGTTGTTAAAAATCCTCTCAATGGGATGCCCGAATTAAGTCCATGGCAAAAAATTTTGGTGACAGGAGCAATAGAACAATCTAAAATTCATCCATTATTGAATCAACTTGATGGAAATGGAGGAGTTTTATTCGCTCCTATTGGACAAGAATTTATCCAGATATATACTCAAATCTTAAGACAAAAAAATGAATATTTCGGTAAAAAACAACTTCAAGTGAAATTTTCCCCATTAATTACCAAAGTAGAATTGGATAAGTTAGAATTGATAACAGATATTGAAGACATTAGCGGCATAGATGAATCTAGTAAAACAGTGAACGTTTTAAACCAATTCTCAAATAAAGTAAATATTAAGTATACCTCAGATATACTAGAAAATATAACTTCAGGCTCGAATGTACAAATTGAATCAATAGATAAAAAACAACAAGAATTGGTATTAGCATACTTAATGAGTATAGAAATAATCATTAAAAAACTAAAAAAAGAAGAAAATGTTGATAATTGTTTTAAATATGTTGAAAGTATTGAATCTAAGCTTGAAGATCTAAAAAAATATAAGAAATTATTTCAACTTAAAATAAAAAGAATGCAAAATTTAGTAAATCAAATTAGATCATATAACATTGTCCGAAAAGAATTATCGGAAAAAGAACTATCAGATTCAAAAATCCTAGATAAAAAATTTGAAATAATTAATAAACAAATTGATCAGATAAACTTATTTTTAGAAATTCTTAAAGAAGACATAATTCATGTGAAAATGATATTCTAAATCAATATATTTTATATTCTTTTCTTTAATACTCGAGAAAATTTAGAATAGCCTTCATGAAATCAGGTAAGTCGCTTGGCATTCGTGATGTAATTAGATTACCATCTATTACAACAGGAGAATCTTCGAAAATCACACCAGCATTTACCATATCATCTTTAATAGCAAAATAGCTTGTTGCTTTACGTCCTCTTACAACTTTAGCTGAAATTAGAACCCAACCTGCATGACAAATAGCAGCAACTAATCTTCCATCCCCATTTATCTTAGCAACAAAATTAAGTACATCTTTTTCTCTTCTTAAATAATCAGGACTTTTTGTGCCTCCCGGTATAATTATGCCATCGTAATCATTAGGATTTGCTTCTCTTATCAATTTATCAGGTTTAATGGGGTACCCATGTTTACCTTTGATTTCTCTTCTATGTAAACTTATCAATTCGGTTTCATAACCTGCTTCATTTAATCGAATACGCGGATAGTGAAGTTCTAAATCTTCATATCCATCTGTAGCAAGAATCGCTATTTTTTTTACCATTTTCCAATAACACCTTGATTTAATTTAAAAATATTATATTCATGAATTATTAATTTGATTTCAATTTTATAATATAGAGAATTTCCTTATTTATTTTATAGGTTATAGAATATTCATTACACTAATTAGAAGTTCTAATTAACATTTAGAAAGCCTACGTACACTATTAAAACAGTAATAACTAATAATAGAAAATTTAGAGGCGTTGGTATAATCCGATTAGGTGTTTTTCTTTTGTAATTTTCATAAGTTATACCATATATTGGAATTAGGATCAGTTTTTCTTCAATTAAACCGTTTATCTCTAAAATAATAATAATTAAAGGACTAATTATTAAAGAAATAAGTGAATCAGAGATAATGCTCACTCCTAGAAATATTATTCCCCATGCTGAATACACAGGATGTCTTATTAGTCTAAAAATTCCATA
>JBHLPN010000062.1:0-12135 GCA_048939445.1 Promethearchaeota archaeon
GGGGGCTTTGAAAACGGAAGTAACTGGGCTTTAGCAACTGCAACTTATTTTGATGCTGCTTGGTCCTTGATTAAAGCGGATGAAGAATTAGAGTTTGAAGAAAGGAAAAAATTGTTGGGAATTGGATCTAATTATTTGAAATCAGCAGCAGAACTTTTTAGTAAAGCTGGTTATAATAATAAAGAGCAAGAAGTATTAAAATGTTTAGATATGGTTGAGAAGGAAGAAAAAATTATTTTTTCAGCCTTAAATTCAATTGAAAAACCAAATATTGCAGGAAGTACTGTTGGAATTATCGCTCCTGCTTGTTCATTAGAGACAAGTCAATCCCCTAGATTAGGTGAAGTTGCTCAATTTACTCAAGAAGAAAGAAGAGTCATTGTAGAGAGATCTGCTAAAAAAAAATATGAAATAATCTATAGGGATTTGTTTAAAGAATATCCAAGAGTACAAAAAAGAGAATTTAGGGTCGGGATTGCCCAAATTGGGTTATCAAAATCAGGTAATATAATGGGAGAATTCTATGACATGAATCCTTCTGGTCTTTTAGGACTCAGAAAAGATAAAGTTGAAGATGTCCGAAGCAATGTTAGAAATATGATTGAGAATGCGAATAAAGAGGGTGTAAGTGTTTTAATTTTCCCAGAAATGTCAATAGATCTCAATTACGGAGAATTTTTAGAAGATATTTCAGATCTCGCCAAACTATATGAAATGTATATAATTCCAGGCTCTTTTCATAACCAAGAAACAAAACAAAACATTGCTATGGTTTTTGGACCAGACGGAATTCTTTGGGAACAAGAGAAACACATTCCTGCTATAATTCACTTTAAAGATAAAAAGTTTAAAGAGGCCATAGAGACTACTTCAACACCTCGAAAAACATTGGTATGTAATACTGAATACGGAAGAATTGCTATAACGATATGTCGAGACTTCCTTGATATGGATTTAAGAGTTGAATTAAAGAATTTCGAGCCTGCTGTAGATATTATTTTAAATCCAGCATTTACTCCAGTTACCGCTGACTTTAAAGCTGCTCATTTTGATGCCCGAAGATCTATCTATACTTACTGCTTCTTCGCTAATGTCGCTGAATTTGGCGATTCCCTAATCTATACTCCTGAAAAAGATCGAACCGAAAGAACCATTCCAGCAAAAAAAGAAGGTTTGATTTATAAAGATATTGACCTTTTCAAATTACGAATAGAACGTAAAAAATGGGAGAAAGAACAAAAGAAAGACACAAAATTTATCCAAAGTACAAGATAGTCAAGACTCCTTCTAAAGCTTTAAATCATTTTAAAGATAATAAAGAATTAATTTTAAATGAAAAATATTTTAGTGTTCTGATTTCATGAGCAAGGGATTTAGACTTCTTAGAATCGAATATCTTTTTTCTGTGCTTATACCTTGTTTGTTAGGCATATACTTAAATAATTATGATATTATAGCTAATATTTGGATATTAGCGGGATTTGGGTTCTATGCTATTACGGGAAATACTCTCAATGATGCAATTGACATGAAAGATCCAGATGAGAAAGAAACTTTAGAAAGAGTGAAAGGATATAATAGAAAAGAAATACTTGTTCTTGCGCTTGCAAGTTTTTTATTAGGGACAATGTGTTTTTTGAATCCAATTTTAATTCATCCTATTCTAGGAGTCTATTTAACAATTATAGTATTTATGGTAATTTTTTATTGTCTCTTCAAATCTCTCGTAATAATTAATCACATCATTTTAGGAATTTCTCATATTATTTTACCTTATTTTATGATTAAAATTAATGCTGGAGATACTTTCATGAATATATTTCCCGAAATGGAATTTTTTGAATCTCTGATATTAGCAACTATAGTAGCTGTAGCATTTACGGGACAAATGGTCCATGAGATGATAGATGGAGATTCATTGGCTAAATTAAAGCCAAAAACATCTCAACTAGTAATTTGGGTTGCATGTATAATTTCATTAAGTATAACAATAATTTCCTTTATAATTACACAATATATAATATTCTTACCGATTGTCTTTTTTCCTTTAGGAATCATATACATCTATAGAAAACCTAGAACTGATTTATTAGGAAGAACATCATTAAAAGATATAGGAATTATATTAGGAAATCTTATGTTAGTCTATTTAATAATCTTAATTATAGCTCCTTAAAGACTAACAATGAGAATTAAAAGTTTATATTTATTTCACAAGATATTATATAAAGGGATATTGTTTTTAATAGATCTAAAATATAATAAGGAGCATTCTAAAAATGGCTAATATTGAACCAATTAATATGTCTTTTTTTTCTGCTTTTGATCAACAGGCTTGTACATTATGTGGAGATTGTTTTTATAAGTGTCCAGTGTTACAATTACCCGTTGATCTCGCTATCGAGGAAATGAAGAAATTAATGGCGGGTAAAAAACCTAAAAAAGTCTTAGATAGATGTCAAAGTTGTTTTTCATGTAATTTTTATTGTCCTGAAGATGCTCATCCTGCAAGTCTGGTCTTACAGCGTTGGAATGAACAATACAAAAAAGAGGGTTTAAGAATAAGGGGAAAACATTATATGACTCTCTATCCACAATATCCTAACTTTCGATCCTATGTAATGGAGCATTTACCTAAAGATACAAAAGAATTGGTTAAAAAATGGGCTTCTTTGGAACCATTAAAAGGAGATACTTTAACATATCCTGGCTGTAATATTATAACTTTTGCTGAACTCACTCAAACAAGCTTTTTTAAAGATTTAGATATAAGAGGACGTTTAGAATATTGTTGTGGTGAGACATTATTTCGAACTGGATATAAAGATGAACTTTTTCAAGTCACCAAAAGATTAGATAAATGGTTTAATATTTTGAAACCAAAACGATTACTTGTTCTATGTACCGCAGGTACTAATGTCTTTAAGAATGTGCTTCCTCATTATGGATTAACTTATAAATTTGATGAAATCAAATCATATATTCAATATTTATGGGAAAGAATAGCAAAGGGAGAAATTAAGATCAAGAATAAATTAGATATGAAAGTTACAATACAGGATTCTTGTTACTCTAAGATGTTTGGAGATGCATATATGGATTTACCTCGTAAGATTTTAGATGCTATAGGGATTGAAGTAATTGAGATGGAATCATCTAGAGAGGATATGAGATGTTGCGGAATCGGTGCGGGCTTTTCAGTAGATTCTGCATATCAATCATTTAGAATCAGGTCATCAGCCCTTAGAAACTTTAAAGATTTTAAAAGAACCAAAGCTGATGCTATTTGTATATATTGCGCGGGATGTTTGGCAACTTTCATGGGAAATAAGAAACTTTATTTTAGAAAGCTTAAGGTTTTTCATATCATCGAGTTATTACAAATGGCAATTGGGGAAAAACCTTCTTTAACATCAAGGAGGAAAAAGAAAAGAGGGAATAATTTTTTTTGGGGCGCAATTCGAAAGCAAGTCCCCAAATTATTTTCAAGAAAAACTTTTAAAATTGCTGAAATTTCAGAGGACCCCCCTAAATATAAGGAGGCATGGTAAGGATGAGCAAACCCAAAAGAATTTCGGGATTTAAAGAAGAGTTATGTAATTTATGTGGTGAGTGCCTACATTTATGTCCAGTTCTTAAATTACCGATTGATGATGCAAAAAAGGAATTTAAGAATTTAATTGAAGGAAAAGAATCTAAATATGCATTAACGAAATGCAATACTTGTTTTTCTTGTAATATATTCTGTCCTCAAAATGCAAATCCTTATAACTTAATTCTTGAGAGGTGGAATGACCTTTATAAAAAAAGAGCAGCCCCACCACTATATCGTTTTGTGTGCCCAACTGAACAAAACAATATTTGGCAATTACTTAATATTTTCTTATCAAATCAGGAAAGAAGATGGATTTATAAATGGATTTCTTATATTCCAAAACCAGATGATAATGTGTTGTTGATTGGAAATTATACTCATTTGTTCCCATTTATACTTGGTGGAAGCAAATTATTAGAATACTTCAAGCCTCTTGATAGGATTGACCAATGGGAAGGTGGGGCATATTTGTACCAAGGGGGATATTTAGATCTTGTGCAAAAGATTGCTCAAAGAACAAAGAATGATTTTGATAATTGGGGAGTTAAAAAGGTTGTTGCTTGTTTAGATGCTGTTGAATATATATTTAAAGATGTTCATCCTAATGAGATGAGAGTAGAACATAGCCAAGAATTTATTAATTTTAACCATTGGTTATTAGACAATATTAATTCTGGTAAAATTAATCTTAAAAATAAGTTAAATATGACAACAACTGTCCATGATAATTGCTATTCTAAGGCTTCTGGTGGTGTTTATTGGGAGAATCCTCGAGAAATATTAGAAAAATGTGGATGTCGAATTATTGAGATGATACATAATAGAAAAAATTCACTCTGTTGCGGATTTGGCGCAGGAGCGTCATGGGTAAAAAATATATCAATAATTTTTGATATAATTTCAGAAGGTTTCAAGAAATTCAAAGAAGCAGAAGAAACAGGAGCAAGAGCTTTAATATCCTACTGTGGGGGATGCATTTATTTATTATGGGCAACAAAAGAGCTAAAGAGAAGTAAAATTGATATTTTTCATGTTATTGAGGTTGTGAGGATGGCTATGGGAGAAGCTTTAAATTATCCAAAAGATCATAAAAGAAGGGCATGGGATATAATAGCTATTATGACATACTCTCTATTCCTATCTGTTGTTAGAAAGAATTTTTTTATAACTAAGATCACTTATGATAAAGAATTAAGCACATTCAAGCCAAGGAAATATAGATTACTAAAATTAATAAGATATACTTTTAATCTTTCAGTGATTAGATATATTTTTTCTAAATGTTTCCTAATATTAATGAGGATACTAAAAACAAGGTAAATTGTTAACTCAATGTCAAATAACACATTCATATTTTTAAGACATGCTGAGACTAAAATTAACAGGAATAAAAAAATATCTCATTGGATACTCACAGAAAAAGGTAAGAAAGATGCAATTAATATTTCAAAATTAGATTTATTTAATGATATTGATATCATTATCTCTTCAAATGAAGAAAAAGCATATCAGACTGCTAATCCTTTATCAGAAAGACTTCATAAAAAAATAATTCGAGACGAGAAATTAAATGAGATTATGAGAGATCAGGGTAGATTTGTAAAAAATAAAGAGGAATATCTCGAGATCATGAAACTTTGTGTGGAAAATAGGGATAAATCCTTTAATAATTGGGAACCTGTAAATCAAGCTTTAGAGAGATTCTCAAAAAAAGTTCAAGAAATTGATTCAAAATATTCAGATAAGAAGATTTTAATTGTAGCGCATGGTGGTGTGATAAATCTATATTTTGCAAAAATACTTGGACAATTGGATAAAGTATTTGAAAGAATATCAACAAATACATTTTGTGATTATGGTATAATTCAAAATAATAAAATTATAAAAGATATTGCAAAGATTTAATTTTAATATAATATGAATTCAAAATTCATTAAAAAAGTAAAGTATCAGAAAAAGATTGATGAAAATTATTCTCAATGTTTAACATGTGAGAGAAAATGTAAAATTTTAAAGGGAAAAAGTGGATTTTGTCAAACTCGAATTAATAAAGATGGTGAAATATACACAATTGTTTATGGTTTAATTCCTGCTATATCTTTCAACCCGATTGAAAAGAAACCTTTATATCATTTTCATCCTGGTAGTGTTGCTTTAACAATAGGAACATATGGTTGTAATTTTAGTTGCTTTTGGTGTCAAAACCATCATCTATCAAAGACAGATCCTTCAAAGACTTCTCAATTTGCATCATCTGATGAATTCATTTCTCCTAAGAGATTTATTGAGATTGCTTTAAAGAGGAAATGTGAAGGGACTTCAATATCTTTTAATGAACCTACACTATTATTTGAATATTCATTAGAAGTATTCAAATTGGCAAAACACAATGGTTTATATAATACTTATGTTACAAATGGCTATATGACAGAGGAAGTTTTAAGAGATTTAGTAAATGCTGGTCTTGATGCAATGAATATAGATATCAAAGGAGATTCTGAGATGGTTCAAAAATATTGTGGAGCTGATGTAGAAAAAGTATGGAGAAATGCTAAGTTAGCTAAGGAATTAGGAGTTCACATTGAAATCACGACACTTTTAATACCAGAATTTAATTCTAAAGATGAAATTGTAAGAAAGATTACAGAAAGAATTTATAATGAATTAGGTGAACTAACTCCTTATCATATAAGTCGTTTTTTTCCTCACTATAAATCAAGTAATCATGGATTAAATGAGCCAACGCCTTTAAAATTATTAATCAATGCATATAATATAGCAAAGGATGTTGGATTGAAATATGTATATCTTGGGAATCTATCTACTACTGATTATGATGATACGTATTGTCCAAAATGCTCCAAATTAGTAATAAAAAGGAAAATATTGGGAATTCAAAATTTATATTTAGATACAAATGGAAATTGTAAATATTGTGGATTTCCAATTTGTTTTACATAACTGCTTGTAATTTTTATAGAAAATCCCTTAATTAAAGTATTATTTATTTTTCATGAAAAAATTCTTATAAAATTAATTCGAAATCTTATTTTTTAATCATAAATTTTAAGGATTTATGCCTGATTTATTTGCATTTATAAATGGAATAAACATTTGCTATGAAATTAAAGGCGAGGGAGATCCTGTTCTTCTAGTACATGGATTAGGAAGTAAGAAAGAAAGCTGGATCGCTCAATTCAAACCCCTTTCAGAACATTTTAAAGTAATTAGATTTGATAATAGAGGTTGCGGGAAATCCGATAGACCTAAAGGAGTTTATACAATGGAATTACTTGCTGATGATATTGCTGGTTTGATGGACTCTCTAAAAATTGAAAAAGCTCATATAATTGGCTGGAGTCTTGGAGGAATGATCGTCCAGAATTTTGTATTAAAATATCCTGAATATGTTAATAAAATGGTTTTAATTAATACAAATTATGGACAACCTGATGAATCTGGCGCAGAAGTCTATAAAAATATGCGATTGGCAGATTTAAAATTAAGAAAAGAAGATCCAGAGAAATCTTTTTGGCAATCAGCACGGGGAGGGTTTTATATAAAATTTAGGAAACAATTGGAAGCTGATCCTTCCAAAAAATGGTATGGATTGTGGTCAGCAGAGGATTTAATAAAAGAGAGAGTGATTGATCCACCAACTGAAGAAGATATTGAAGTTCAGGCAGGAGCTGCTAATACACATCATACTTTAGAAAGATTAAATGAAATCAAAAATGAATCTTTATTAATTACTTCCACTCATGATAGAGTTATGCCAACTACAGTCATGAAAGAAATGCATGAAAGAATTCCAAATAGTACTCTAAAGGTTATAGATAAAGCAGGCCATGATTCGCCTTTATCTAGAGCCCCAGAAGTAAATAAAATGATAATAGATTTTTTAAAAAATTAAATAACTGGTTAATTTTATTATTCTTTAATTAAATTCTCTTTATTTAATGTAGGCATTTCATATTTCTTTAGTTGAATTGCTTTGAAACCCATTAAGAATGGAATGAAAGCGATAGAACTGATAAGAAAACTTAGATAAAATGGTGCAAAAAAGTTAAGCATAAATGTACCAAGCAAAGGCCCAATGATTTGAGCAAAACTATCTAAACCTGAAGAATAACCATTTATTTTTCCTTGTTCCAAAGGTGAAACTGACTGGCTTATCTTACTATTTAAAGGGCCACGAGTCAAAGATGCAGCAAAACTAATGACCATTATCAAGATAAAAAACATTACTAAATTAATTGAGAAACCCACGAGGAAGAATGATATAAGAAACATTCCTAAGCCAAGTTTAATTGCATTATTTTCCCCGAGCTTTCTTATTGTTGGTTTAAACAAAGTAAAACGTACAATAGCTCGAAAAATGCCTGATATCATTAATAGAATACCTATCCCTAAAGGTTTCAATCCAAAAACAATTTGTGCAAAAAAGGAAAGTGAAGCCATAGTAATCATGAATGAAGCTGTATGAAAACCCCATAGTGTTAAATACCACATTGCACCTTTATTTTTTCTGATGTTAAAAACAACTGTTTTCTTTAATTCATGATTAATATTGCGTTTTTCCTTAGGCCAGGTTTCATTTAAAACAAAAATTGTAATTATCATTGTTAATAAAGAAAGTCCTGCTGCGAATAATCCAGGTAAAAACAATCCACCTACGCTATATAGTGTTCCTCCAATTCCTGGACCAATAAGAGATGCTAATACATGCGCTACACCGATGTTTGCCATTTGAATACTTCTATCTTTCGGAGGTACCTCATCACCTATTACTGCTTTAGCAATCGGAAAATTGCCGCCAAAAATCCCATCAATTACTCTAGAGATTATTAATAACCAGATTGAATCTGAAAATGCAAGCAAGATAAATCCCGCAAATGTCCCTGCTTGTGAAATTAAAAGTAATGGTCTTCTCCCAAATCTATCACTGAGTTTTCCCAAGATTGGCCCAAATATGAACGAAAACATCGCGTTGATAGAAAGTATAATTCCCATTAGAAAAATTGGGAGAGAAAAACTTTCTGCTATAAAAGGAGCCATTGGAAGTATCATAGAAAATCCAATGATATCAATAAAAACAGCTATCCATAATGGCGATAAATTGCGATATTTAAATATTGTTATTGTTATTTTCATGCCAATTCTATATTTAAATGGGACTGAAAGATCTCGTAAATTGAAAAATCAAATTATTTATTAACTTAAAAAGTTTGGATTTTATTTTATAAACAATTAAATAGGTATAATATTAAGAATCACAAGAATTTTTTTATATACATTATTCGGATATAGTATTATGGAAGCTGTAAAACAGGAAAAAAATGAAGATTTAGATTTTGAAGAAAAACTTGAAAAAACTGTAGAGCTTCCTGCGTTAGATTTTTTCAAAATAAACTTTCTTAGCTTTTTAATACCGCTTTATGTATGTTTAGGTTTTTTTCTATTATTTGAATATGGTTTTATTAATTTTTTCTTAATTCCTCCTATTATACATTTAATTCTATTACCAGTTGTTTTTTTAATCCTTTACTATATTTACCTTATTATTTTAATTGAATTTACAGCTTTATGGGCCCAGAAATGGAATAAAAAATCTCCTCCAAAACAAGGCGTGTATAGACGAGTCCTTGATGACGTGAAAAGTGAGGAAGGACAGATGATGAAATATTACCATAAAAGAGGATTTATTATAAAATTCCCTATGTGGTTAACTACAAAATCCCCATTTCCTTGGCTTATTAATCGAGCTCTTCGAAGAATTAGTCATAATAAAATTGGCAAGAATGTTATATATAATGATGCCTATGTAGGTTTAGAATTCACCGAGATTGGAGACAATACATTTTTTTATCCAACAACTGGTCTTTCTAGTCATGCTGTAAATACAATATTTGGAAAGATTACAATGATTGAAATAAAGATAGGTGAAAATAACACTTTTTATCCAGGAACGATAATGGGTTGTGGAGCTCTCAGTACAGATAATAATGTTATTTATCCAAATACTGTTTTACATAAAAATTGGCGAGGTAAACCAGGAAAGCTTTACTATCAAGGAAGTCCCGGTAGACCAATTGAAGTAAATGATAAATATTAAGAAATTCAATGGATAAGAAAAGAGAAAAATAAGTTTCATCCGAAAAGATCAAGAAATAAAGCTTTCTATAAAAAAACTAAGAATTAAAATTATAAATTGATAAGCAACAATATTATTCATAATCATGGTAACTTATTCTTATAGGTGCGTGAATAAATAATGAATGTACCTAAATGGTATGTTGATGATAGTAAACCTTGGTTTAAAAAATATCAAAAAGGAGTGCCAAAACACCCTGAATTCCCTGTAATTAGCTTAGGAGATTGGTTTGATCAAAAAACTGAAGAAAATGCTAAAAATAAGGCAATCTGGTTTTCAAAAACTTTCATGAATTATAGGGTTTTACGAAAGTACACAGATTCCCTTGCTACTTCGTTATCTCGATTAGGGGTAAAGAAAGGAGACGTAGTTGCCATTCTTTTACCTAACTGCTTTCAATTTACAATTGGATATTTCGCTACTGTTAAACTGGGGGGAATTGTGATCCCACTTAATCCAACATATAAACCTATAGAAATTCTCCATGTACTCGAACAAGTAAAACCAAAGGTACTTCTGTGTATGGATGTTATGTATGGTCTAATAAAACCTATACAAGATAAATATAAATTTGATTTTGTTATTTCTACCTGTATAGTTGATCTAGCAGCTATTCCTCCTGCTATTAAAGAACAGTTAATAGCAGACGGAACAATTCCTAAAGGCGAAGTTCCTGGCGCCTTAAACTTTTTAGACATATGTCAAAAACGGGGAGAAGTCGATATTCCCGAAGTAGATATCGATCCTTTAAATGATACCGCAGTTTACTTAATGACGGGTGGCACTACAGGTGTACCAAAGCCCGCAGTTCTCACACATTATAATTGTGTTACAAATGCTAAGCAAAATGTAATGTGGATGCCTGATGCAGAACATCCAATGGCATGCATAGGAATAATACCTATGTTTCATGCATTCGGAATGACTATTGTTCAGAACGTTGTTATTGAAGGAGGTGATTATAACATATTATTTGCAAAACGCGAACTTGTATTAAAAGAAGTTATTGATGCAATATTGGAAGCAGGACCAGAAAAAGGAGTAATTCTGCCGGGTGTGGAAAATCTTTTCATTGGTTTAACTCGCTACTTAAAAGAAAATCCAGAACCTCGACTTAAGGATTTGTTTAGGTTATGTGTAAGTGGAGCAGGACCATTACATAAGCCTGTAAAGGATGCATTTGAAGCACTCAGTGGTGGTAGACTCGTTGAAGCATATGGTCTTACAGAATGCACAACTGCAGTAAGTGCCGGGCCTTTTGATGGGACAGATACACCTGGAACAATTGGATTACCATATCCTGGAGTTGATTGGGCTATTTTTGATAGTGAAGATTTTAGTAAAGGTCTATTAGAAGGATATGGAATAGAATATACAGGTGAGATATGTGTTTGTGGCCCACAGGTTATGAAAGGATATTTGAATAATCCTAAAGCCACAGCTGAGACTCTAAGAGGATGGGATGGTCGTATTTGGTGTTTAACAGGAGATATTGGTTATATGGATGAGATGGGACAAATTATCATTCGTGATAGAAAGAAGCAAATGATTAAATACAAGGGCTATTCAGTATTTCCAAAGGAAGTAGAAGAATTATTAGGGAATCATCCAGATGTTCTGGAAGTTGCTGTTGCTGGTTTACCAGATCCTGAAACGGGTGAAATGGTGAAAGCATGGATTCAGTTAAAAGATGATTCAAAAGGAAAAATTAACTCTGATGAGTTAATTGCTTGGTGTAAAGATAATATAACTCATTACAAATGCCCAAAACAAATTGAAATTATTGGTGAGATTCCTAAATCAATGGTTGGTAAAGTACAGAGAAGACTTTTACAAATTAACGACCCTATTTGGAAAGAAAAATATGGAGAAACTCAATAAAGTTTAACCTTAATTTTCTTGTTATTTTTATTTTTTGGATCCTTCTCATAGAATTAGTAATTTCTTAAATAGGTTTTATAAATTAATAGTTATTAATCAATATTTAAAAAGTGATTTTATTGAATATTGTAGCGATTATTGCACATCCAGATGATCTATCAATTTTTTGTGCTGGTACATTAGCTAGATGGGCAGATGAAGGTCATGTTGTAATTACATTGTGTTGTACAAAAGGAGAAGTAGGAACTTTAAGAAGGGATCTTACGAAGGAATATGTTGCTGAAAAGCGAGAGAAAGAGCTCAGAGCTGCTAATGAAATACTTGGAGTGAAGGAAACAATATTACTAAATTATCCCGATGGCGGTTTTATAAATTGTAAAGACTTAAGAAAAAAAGTAGTTTACTATATTAGAAAATTAAAAGCAGATCGTGTTGTAACTTTTGATCCATGGGTTAATTATGAAATACATCCTGATCATGTTGTTGTTGGCAGAATGGCAGCAGA
>JBHLPN010000310.1:0-3791 GCA_048939445.1 Promethearchaeota archaeon
AAATTCTCTTATTTCTTCATTTTTTCCCCTTATTTGCTCGGGAAAACTAGTGATCTGCAATATTGCAGCTTCAATTTCTTCAGCACCCTGTTTTGCAATTAAATCCGTATCGTAAGTATCTTGATCCTCAACTGATACATAACAGACCAAGACAAGTCCTTCCATTTTAATAAAATCTTCTGCAAACTCTTGAGGGTTACTGGTTGCTTTTTTATTTTTGATGACTTCGACATCTTTTGAATGGATTAATAAAATTTTCATGTTAGATCATTTTTTTTGATTGCTAAATAATCCAATATCATAAATTCTAAATATTTTTCTTACTTTTGATAAATAATTATATTCAAAATTCAAAATAATTATTACTAAATTATTGTCCTATTATTATGAATCTTAAAAAATCTTTATCAGAAATTACTGAGTTATTAGAGATAATATATCAAGATAGAGAAGAAATTTTAAAATTATCTCGTCACATTGTTAGAGATTGTAGTATTGCAATAAAAAATATTCATAGAAAAGAATTTGATAAATTTCATGAAAGATTAAATTCTATTAAAAATAAACACAACAATTTATTAAAATTAGTTAATAAAAATCCTGGAATTTTTTTCAAATATTTAAAAACTCCTGAGCAAGAATTTGCTGAGTCAATTGCTTTTTATTCAATTATCAGTGAAAATGAGATTCCATCACCATATGAATTAAATATTAATCCTTTGAATTTTTTACTAGGATTAGCAGATGTTATTGGAGAATTACGAAGATATGCCTTAGATAATATTAGAAATTCTCGTGTTGAAGATTTAAATTCTATTTTAGAAAATATGGATGAGATCTATACTTATTTATTTACAATAGATTATCCTGTTGGATTAACC
The DNA here is from genome assembly GCA_048939445.1 of Promethearchaeota archaeon. Lineage (GTDB taxonomy): Archaea > Asgardarchaeota > Lokiarchaeia > Sigyniarchaeales > SOKP01 > Loki-b32. The sequence goes on from JBHLPN010000310.1 coordinate 882, forward strand.
CAGGATTTAAGACATAAAGTTGATATTGCAAGAAATATAATCGAAAAAACGAGAGGAGATATTTCTTTGGCAATTCAAATGGATGATTTGAAGAAATGTTTTGAAAATAATATATAAAATCAACTCAAATTATCTGGAATGCATATATAAGTAAATTAAGATGAATAACATGAAAAAACGAGTATTAGTCGCAGGGACATTCGATCTTATTCATGCTGGACATATTTTCCTTATAAATGAGGCAGCAAAATTAGGAGATGTATATGTAGTTGTTGCTACTGATAAAAACCGTGAATTATTCTCGGGCGAACGACCAATTATGCCTCAAGAACAGAGATTAGAAATTATAAAAAATCTAAAAAATGTGAAAAATGCTAGATTAGGAAGAAGTGATAATGATACACTCAAAACAGTAGAAGAAATTAATCCAGATATTATTCTTTTAGGACCTGATCAGAAATACAGTATTGAAATCTTGAAAAAAGGACTTAGGGAAAAGGATTTAAATCATATAGAAGTTAGGAGACTTGAAGTTTATTATGATAAATATGAATTACATAGTTCAAGTTTAATAAAACAAAAAATTCTAGAAAAATATAAAGAAAATAATAAAGATAATTGTGAAAATGGAAGATAAAGAGATTATTTCTTCAGATAATTATGCAAATTGGTTTGCTCTTTATCATCTTTGTCAAAATATTGGAAGTCAGAAATCTATTCATATTAGCAGCGTGGAATTTGGCAAATTACTAAAATTATCTCAGCAAACAGCTTCCAGAAGATTAAATCAATTAGAAAAAATAGGTTGGATTCAAAGAAAGATTGTGGGAAAAGAACAGATCATACGAATTACAAAGAAGGGAGCTGATGTCATGCTCGCACTATATAAAGATTTAAAGAAGATTCTAGAGGAAATTTTAATTGTTGGTGAAATCACTGAAGGAATGGGAGAAGGAGCTTATTATGTTAGAATTAAAGAATATTATGAACAATTTAAAGAAAAGTTGGGATTTGAACCTTATTATGGGACATTAAATTTGCAATTTAGCGATCTAAATAAAGAATTATTAGAAGAAAACTTAAAAAACCGAATCCCTGTTAGAATTATAGGATTTGAAAAGGAAGAAGAAAAAGAAGAAGGACGAGTAAAAAGAACCTATGGATCAGTAGATTGTTATGATTGTATAGTATCTCGTTTAGATGATCAGGATAATAAAATTAATGCTGCTATCTTAAAAATTAAAAGGACCCACCATAAGAAAAATATTGTTGAAATATTGGCAGCTCCTTATTTAAGAGAAAAACTGAATTTAAAAGATGGAGATAAATTAAGAATAGAATTTCCTAAGATATAAATAAGAGAAAAAACTTAAGCTTATGTTTGATTGTCTCGCTTTTTTAATATGTAATAGATATGTATAGTTCTAAAAAGAAATGTTCCAATTACAAGGAGCATAAAGATAAATAGAGAGATATCAATCACATCATAAAAAAAGCTTATAATTGAAATAATAACGATGTAAAACAGTCTTTCTGATCTTGCCATGAGTCCAACGTCGAAATCACCCTTAAAAAATACTTCTGCTCTTGATCTACTATAACTAATCATAATTGAAGCTAGGAAAGATATTGATATTACAATTTTCATGTCAATACAAACCCATAACATTTGATCTTGTTTGTAAATAAACAATCCTAAGAATATAAAAAATTCCGAAGTCCTGTCCATAAAAGAATCAAAAAAACCCCCAAATAAGGTTACTCTATTAGTTAATCGCGCAATTTGACCATCTAATCCATCAAAAAATCCTGCCAAAAAGACGAATAAAGCAAAGAGTAAAAGATTTTTTAAAAATACAAGTAACAACATACTAAGAATAGCTGCTGATAACATCATTATAGTAATTACATTAGGGTTTTTTATACCTATTCTAATAAAAGCCTTGGCAATTAGCTTAATTAATGACTTAAAAATATATCTTAATCGTAATTTAGAGGGCATTTTTTATTAACAGTAAGATTTTCTAAATGATTTAAGGATTAAATTAAAATATATTTCACATAATAAAATAACATAGTTTTTTTATTTTGATTATTTTAAATATATAAATATTTCACTTTCACAATAAAGAGATTGAACTATTTTGAAATTACGATTAATTTTGAAAACAAAAACCAAGAAAAACAAAGAAGTGAATATTAAATTCAATATTGCACCAAGTAAACATATTGGTTTTATTAACTTCATAAATTTAGCTTTAAACCAAGAATTACCTATAGAATTATCTTTTGAAAAAATATCAAAAACGGGTGAACGAGAAGAAAGTAAGATTTTTGGGCAATTTAAACTACATGGTAAGGCTGATTCGCAATTATATGAGTTAGAAGAGGAAATTCAAAACGCAGAACGTAAGAGAAAAAAACTCCAACAAAAGAGAAAACAACATTAATATTCAGTTTTTCACATTTCTATCTTCAATAATTAGATTACCCAATTATATTAAAACTGAAGTTCAATTACTATGAGTACGAAGGTCTCTGTAAAAGTCCCTGGTCGAATTTGTCTTATGGGGGATAAAGTAGACTTATTAGGCAAACCAGTTATAGGTATGGCTATTAATTTAATGATGATAATCAATTATAAGGAAAGAACAGATAAATTGATTGAATTCTTTAGCTATAATACAAAAGAGAGGATAAAATTCAAAATAGGTGAAAGTCCTCCTCTCAATATAGATTTAGCTTATTGGAGTGTATTATATGAAAGATTGAAAAATCACATTAAAAATGGATTTAATATTGATGTTAATTCTGATATTCCTATAGGAGCCGGATTATCTACTTCCGCAGCATTATCAATAGGTTTTATTAAAGCATTAAATCAAGCTCTTAATTTAAATTTATCTAATG
>JBHLPN010000063.1:0-10834 GCA_048939445.1 Promethearchaeota archaeon
AATAATCTTTTAAAGATATTTTTCTTAACTTCCTTGGATTTCGCATAGTTTATTCCAATTATATCAAATCTTTTAAGGAAATGATTTAAATGATTACGAAATAAGCTAAAATCCCTTTTATCTTTAGGCGTCCATCCGATTTCTGAGAATGCAATAAGACGTGGGAAGGTTTGCCATTCTAAACGTTTGATATTTGGTGTATATTCCCCCCACATGGGTGCTTCAAGTCCTAGTACATATTTATGATATTTTTGGTCCAAATTTTTTGGAATAGGTTCAAATTTATAGGCCATTTTGAGTGGAGTGAAAGAATAAGAATGATCTAAATAAGTAAATTTGAAATTTGACATTATTACATTACCACCTTTCTTAACATGTTCAATGACTCTCTTCTTTCTCCTAAACCAATACTGACAAATAATATTTTCTGTTAAATTTTCATTTAAAACGTCATTCCAACATATAACTTTTTTTCCTCTTGACTTTAAATAAGCTGATAATCTATTAATAAAATAAGTTTCTAATTCATTTACATCATTAAACCCTTCTGTTTTTAGTCGTTTTTGACAGTCAGGGCATTCCTTCCATCTTTCCTTAAGCACTTCGTCTCCTCCTATATGTATTATATTAGAAGGGAATAGTTCTATAATTTCATTTAGCACCCCTTGTATAAATTCAAAAACTTCCTCTTTTCCTACACACATCACATCCTTATGAAATCCCCAATGTGTAGAAACCCTAAAAGGGTAACCTTTGCAGCTGAGATGAGGATAAGAAGCTAAAGCCGCTCTTGTGTGCCCAGGCATATCTATTTCAGGTATAATTGTTATAAATCGATCTTTTGCATACTCTATAATGTCCTGAATATCTTCCTGTGAATAATACCCTGAGTGGGGAATTCCATCCCGTTTTTTACTTAAACGTCCACCAATTTGTGTTTCTTCCCTTTTCGAACCAATTTCAGTAAGTTTAGGATAGTTTTTTATTTGAATCCTCCACCCTTGATCCTCTGTCAAGTGCCAGTGGAATATATTCATCTTTAATAATGCCATTAAATCTAGTATTCGCTTTACAACTTCTTTTCCATGGAAATGCCTTCCTTCATCAAGCATATATCCACGCCAGGAAAATCTAGGGAAATCTTTAATTTTTAAACATTGGATTTCCCATTCTACGTTATCAATAAAGTTTTTGCTTTCGATTTCGACTGGAAGTAGTTGACGTAAAGTTTGAATCCCATAAAAAATACCAGCAGGATTTTTTGCTGATATCTTTACTTCCAGAGGGCTAATGGATATTAAATAACCTTCTGTACCTAAGTTAGAACTGTCTTCACTAATATGGAGGATTATTGAATTTTTTATAACATCTGTTGATCCTTTATATTCTCGAATATCGAGATTAAATCCTGTAGCATTGTATATCAAATTTTTTAAGAAATTACTGATCCCTAAAAGATTTTGATCTGAAAATATTATTGTTTCATCAGTTAGTGTAAATTTACCTGAAGAAATTGATATTGATACAGGTCGAGGTATGATAGTGATATTTGAGATTAAATTCATACTCATGCTTCTTAATAAATCCTTTAAAATTAAAAAACAAAAATTCTTATTAAAATTATTTAGAAAGTGATAATTAGCATAATAAAATTTTCTTGTGAACTTAATGAAATTGCAAATTAAAAATGAATGGTTCATTGATGAAGAAGGGCGTACAGTTTTACTTAGGGGAGTAAATCTAGGAGGGAGTTCTAAAGTCCCTTTTACTCCTAATGGAGCTACCCATATTAAAACTGATTTTAGCGATCATAGAGATGTCTCTTTTGTCGGTCGTCCATTCCCTTTGAAAGAAGCTGATGATCATTATAAACGATTAAAACATTGGGGATTTAACTGTCTAAGATTTTTAGTAACTTGGGAGGCAATTGAGCATAAAGGGCCTGGACAATACGATAAAGAATATTTAGATTATCTGGAAGAAGTATTAAAAATAGCTGAAAGTTATAAATTCTACACATTCATAGATCCTCATCAAGATGTTTGGAGCAGGATGACAGGAGGAGATGGTGCTCCCGGCTGGACTTTTGAGAAGGCTGGCTTAGATTTCACGAAATTTGATCTTGCTGATGCCGCATTAGTTATGCAATATAGATATAATCCTGATAATCCAGAGGCATATCCGCACTTGCATTGGTCGAGTAATGCCGTTAGATTCGCCAATGGGACAATGTGGACTTTATTTTTCGGAGGAAGGGATTTTGCACCATCATGTAAGATTGACGGAATGAATGCTCAGGATTATTTCCAACAACATTACATCAACTCAGTTAAACAAATCGCCCTTCGGGTTAAAAAGAATCCTTACATTATTGGTTTTGATACTTTGAATGAACCTGAACAAGGTTGGATAGAAAAAAGAATAGATGGAGTCGGGACTGAAAAGCTTACTGACGATTTAGGATACGCCTTCACCCCTATAGATGCAATATTAACAGGATCAGGGTTCACTAGAGTAGTAGGGTATAAAGAAATAAAAAGACTTGGAGTGAAAGAAACAAGAAGAGATGAATTAAATAAAATAAAAGTGTCATGTTGGCTCGAAAGTGCTGAGGATATTTGGAAAAAAGAAGGTGTCTGGGGATTAGATAAAGATGGTACTCCTATTATTCAAAATAATAATTATTTTGTAGTTAAGGAGGGGAAAAAAATAGATTTCTATCAGGATTATCTAACTCCTTTTATTGATAATTATACTAAAAGTATTAGAGAAATAATTCCAACAGCAATTATTTTTTTCGAATCACATCCTATTAGAATAATGAGAGGAGAAAAATTAACTTTTAACGTACCAAAAAATGTAGTTCACGCGGGACACTGGTATGATGGAGTATCATTAGGTACTAAAAGGTCTATGATAAAGACTAATTATGATCTATCGAGTGATAAAATAGTAGTTGGAAAGAAGAATGTTCAAGAAATGTTTATACACCAATTAGGTAATATAAAAAGTATAGCCCAATCCATTCATGGAGGAATTCCAACTTTAATCGGGGAATTTGGCTTGCCATATGATCTAAATAAAAGAGAAGCTTATCAAATGTTTAGAAATGAACCTGAAAAAGCATGGGAGAAACACATAGAATTATTAAGCATGTACTATAATGCGCTAGATACTAATCTATTACATTCTACTCAATGGAATTATACCGCTGACAACACTAATGAATGGGGTGATCTATGGAATCTTGAAGATCTATCTATTTTTAGCCTAGATCAACAGTTAAATCCTAATGATATTAATAGTGGTGGTAGAGCAATTGAAGGATTCTGTCGTCCACATTTTATCTACTGTGCAGGGATACCATTAAAAATGGATTTTAATTACAAGGAAAGAGCTTTTTATTTTGAGTTTGACGGAGATACGACAATTAAGGTACCAACAGTTCTTTATATCCCAAAAAATCAATTTCCTGAAGGTTATAAGGTTAAGATTTCTGAAGGAGATATTAATAAAAATGAAGATGAGCAATTACTTTTCATAAAGATAAAGAATGATGGAGTTCACTCTGTGAAAATTATAAAAAGTCTATAAGCTCCTTTTTTTATATTTATCCTCTATATTTAATTAAACATTCAAATAAAAAGCTTAAATACTTCAAGATAACATTAAAATATATTAGAATTTAATAAAATCTCATTATTTCAAGATAAAGAATCACTAAGGTTGAATATAATTATGAATAAAAATCAAAAAATAATCATAACAGCCACTACAGCTAATTCTTGGATTTATCCAGAAGTTATGAATTGGGCACAAAATACAGATGAATTAGTTGATGATGTAGTAGAATGTTATGAAGCGGGAGCAGCAATTGCGCATGTCCATCTCCCTAGAGGAGAAGAAATCGATACTGTTAAAAGAATTCGAGAAAGGTGCGATATTATTATTCAAGCTGGTATGTCCAGCGAATCAATCCCAAATAGAGAGGGTGATTTTAAAGCAAGACCTGAAATGATGTCAGTTATGCTAACTCATCATGCAGAGCATTTTACTCAATTATCGGTTGATGTTCTACACCCTCTAAATGAATTAGAAGATTATTGTAAAAAATTAAAGGAATATAAAATAAGACCAGAATGGGAAGTCTGGCATCAAGGTTCATATTGGAATTTGAATTATTTACTTGATAAAGGATTATTGGATTGGTCGAAACCTCATATCTTAACATTGTTCTTCAATTGGCCAGGTGGAACATGGTCAGCTCCTACTTTTGATGAGTATATTCATAGAAGGAAATATATACCTTCTAATAGTGTTCATACTGTTAGTATAATGGGTGAAGAACAAATGCAATTATTAGTTTTTGTTCTTACTCATGGTGGGAATATAAGGGTTGGCACTGAAGATTATCCATTTATCAGAAAAGGAGTATCCGCAAAAAATAATGCTGAAATTGTTCAAGATTATGTAAGTATTTGTAAACACGTAGGTCGTGATGTTGCTGATCCTTCTGAAGCAAGAAAAATTCTAGGATTATAATAAAAAAGGTCAAACAGTCTTTTAAATGATAATTTAGATTATAATAATCATTTTTATTTCATCCCGAAATATCTCGTTTGTTTAGTATAATTATACCTACAATCAAGATGATTCCAGCAATAACAATCAAATAGATACAGGATGCAATCGGGTGATAGTAATAAGTACTTGAATACTCAAAACCCTCGCCAGTATATTCCATTTTAACGATTCCAAACATAAAAAACAACATTCCTAAATAATTCCGAATTTGGGGTACAAAAGATTCTGAAATCCACATAAATATATTTGCAAAATGATAACCGATATCAAAATTATATAGAGTAAACTTTTCATATAAATTCACACCAAAACCATACCCCATTAACATGGGTCTAAACGACATAAAAATAAAAAATGATAGAATTATTATCATAATAGGAATGAGTGGAACATTCCCAGGCTTTTTAAATATTGATGATAAACCAATTGACATCCCTCCAAAAAAGAAAATAATTATAATGGAATAAATAAAATTCATTCCAAGAAAAGCAGAAATATCGGTAAATGAATATCTGAAGAGTGCGATTATACATATGATAGATAAACTAGAAAAACTTACAATCATTCCAAATAGAAAAGCAGCAGCAAACTTTGCTAATATTATTTTTGTTCGAGTTATTGGTTTACTCACCAAATATAACATTGTTTTTGATTTCATTTCTTCAGAGATTAAAGGACCTGTAGAAGCTATAATAATTATTGGAAAAATTATGGAAAAATTATAATACCATGTTACAAATCCTAATCCACCCGCTTGTATTACAGAAAGGCCTTCAAATAAGGAAGACTGAGGAATAAAAACAAAAATCATTCCTGGAACTAGTACCATAAAAAAAATCGCCATTATTATCTTATTTATAGTGCAAACGTCAAAAATAAATGTTTTTTTAAATAAGGCAATTGTAGGTCCATGGCTTATTTTAGAAAGAAGTTCGATAGTTCTTAATTTTTGGGCATCTGGATTTAATTTATTAGTCTTCATCTGCTATTCACCCCATTTTTCATTAAGTCTACAAATATTTCTTGTAAAGAAGATTCTGGTTGATAAAATTCTCTTAAAATTACATTATTTTCAATCAACAATTTAGGAATGGATTTCTGAAGCATTTCGATATCTTTTGATATGATTTTAATTTTATTATCTTTCTCATCAATCCAGATGTCTGTAATAAAATCCTTTTCTTTTAAATTCTGTAATATTCTTTCATTAAAACTTGTGTTCAAAATAATTAAATTACTTTTACCTTTGAGGGAATGCATTTTCTTAATGTTTTTTATTGTATCTGTTATTACAATTCTGCCTTTATTAATTATCGTGACTTTTTCGCACATTTGTTCAATTTCAGATAAAACATGACTTGAAACAAAAATACTCATCCTCTTTGATAACTTCTTAATGTCTTTTATAATACTGTCTCGACCAATAGGATCTAAATTTGAGGTTGGTTCGTCCAATAATAAAATTTCAGGTTCGTGTATAAGAGCAGCTGCTATACCAATACGTTGTTTCATTCCTTCTGAATACTTTTCTATTCTTTTATCCCGTTCTTCTAACATTCCTAAATTATCTAATAATTCTCGAGTTTTCTTTTTTGCTTCACTCTTTCTCAAACCACTTAATTCTCCTACATACGTTAAATATTGTTCACCAGTCATAATCTTATAAAATTGAGGATCTTGAGGTAAGAAACCTATTATTCGTCGAGCACTTACAGAACCAGCATCTCTACCTTTAACTTTTGCTTCTCCACTTGTAATTGAAATCGCTCCAACTAGCATGTTGATAGTTGTAGTTTTTCCTGCTCCATTAGGGCCTAAAAATCCGTGAATTCCAGGGTCCATTACAATATCAATTTCATCTACAGCTTTTATTTCTTTTTTACCTTTATCGTAAATTTTTGTCAATTTATGTGTCCAGATTTCTGGTATTTCTAATTCTTCTTTAATCATATCTTACTTGCCCTCTCTTCTATTTTATTTACTTATTTTTTTAATAATAATATACGGTAAAAATTAGTAAAAACAATTTGAGATAAAATTGGATGAACATATTTTTTTTGGATCAATTGTAAAATAAATTTTTTTATTTAATAAAATTGTATATTTAACATCAATATTGTTTCTAATATTAAGGCAATACTTATGGAATTCATAAAATTTGGCATAATTGGATGTGGAAATGCAAGTAATTATCACATTTTAGGTATCAAAAAAGATTCTAATCCAAATATTAAATTTGTGGCTGCTTATGATACTAATGAAAGAAATCTAAATCGTGTTGCTAAACGTAATAAACTTACGCCTTATACAAATTTAGATAAATTTCTTCAGAGTGATATTGAAGCAGTATTATTATTGGTCCCACATTATTTACATGCCGAATTAACTGAAAAAATTGCAGAAGCAGGAAAGCATGTTCTCTGTGAGAAACCTATGGCATGTACACTTGAAGAATGCGATATGATGATTGAAGCAACAAAAAGAGCAAATGTAAAATTTATGATAGCTGAGAACCATAGATTTTTACCGGTTCATCAATACATAAAAATTCTACTAGATAAAGATTTTATTGGAGATGTTTTTCTAGCACGAACTTATGAAGGTGCATATTGTGATTCTCAAGAATTTTTAGATCCTGATTGGTGGCATTTCACTTTTGATAAGGGTGGCGGTGGTGTTGTAATGGATCAAGGTGTTCACAAGTTTTCAATGTTAAATTGGTTTTTAGGTGAAATTGATTCCGCTCAATGTTGGTGCTCAAAAACTCTAGATAGCCCTCCCAACAAAGGGGAAGATACAGCAATTATCTTATTAAGATACAAATTAGGAGCAATTGCTAGTGTTGTATTATCATCAACAACCGTACATCCATTGAATAATAGTACTGAATTACAAGGGACAAAAGGAACTATTTATGAAGATCATTCCTGGGAGAATCCTCTTAATATTTTTTCTTCTCATCCTGAAGCAGAAAAAAAAGGTGAATTTTACAGACCTTCTGAACCTATTGAACATGGACCATATCCACAGTATTATACAATCTCAGCTCGTCATGAAGATCGCTATTTTGCTGATTGTATCTTAAACGATAAAGAACCTGAATTCACCCCTGAACAAGCAAAAGAAGCTGTTGCTGTAGTACTTCTTTCATATCTTTCAGCTAAAAAGGGAACAGTTGCTACTATGAATGAACTGAATAAAGTAGCAAAAGAAAAAGAATCAAAGACAATTTTAGACGATTTTCTGCCTGTAATCCAGAATAATTATAAAAATTTAAATTGGTAAAAAAGTAATAGTTAAAATAAAGGGAGTTTAAAAATGATAAAACATATTGGAATTATTTGTTGTAGCGCAGAAGGAGCTGCACTTTGTTATAAAACAATTTGTATAGAAGCTCAGGAAAAATTATTTAAATATAGGCATCCTGAAATAACAATGCATACACCACCTTTAGCAGATTATATGCAGCACATATGGAATGGAAACTGGGAAGGTGTAGCAGAATTGATGCTCAATTCGGCTAAAATTGTGGCAAAAGCAGGAGCAGACTTTGCTATTTGTCCCGATAATACCATTCACCAAGCGTATGGTCTTATGATATCTAAATCTCCTATTCCTTTATTACATATCGCAGAAATTGTTGGAGAAGAGGCTAAACAAAAAAAGTTCAAACATCTGGGAATACTAGGTACCAAATATCTTATGAATTCCCCAGTTTATCCTGATGCTCTTAAGAAATTTAGAATAACATGTGAGATTCCGGGAGTTCCTGATCAAGAAAAAGTTGATAAGATTATTTTTGAAGAATTAGTAAATGGTGTTTTTTCAGAAGAATCTCGGAAAGAGTTTATTAAAATAATTCAAAAACTAGCGAAAAATGGATGTGATGCTGTTGTTCTTGGATGTACAGAAATACCTCTACTTATAGATCCTAATGATTGCCCCTTACCTACTTTAGATTCTACTAGATTACTAGCAAGAGCCGCAATTAGAAAAGCGTTAGAATAACATTAAAAAGATAGAAAAAAAAGTTATATAATTCTATTGAGTTGTCCATCCACCATCTATTCTTAGATCAGCTCCAGTTATATAAGAGGATTCATTAGTTGCTAAAAAGAGAATTCCTGTAGCTATTTCTTCAGGTGTCGCCCATCGTCCCATCACGCCTTGTGATTCAAATTCTTTCTTAACCTCTTCATAAGATACTCCTCTATCTCTTGCCTGTTTTGCAACATCACTTTGTAGCATTGGTGTATCAGTAGCACCGGGACTTACACTATTTACACGCACATTATAAGGTGCTAAATCTAATGCTAAAGCTCTAGTATAGCCTAAAACTCCTGCTTTTGTAGAGCAGTAATTTGCATGAGCAATTTGACCAATATGAGCTGCTACTGAAGCTAACGTAATTATAGAGCCTGCTTTTTGCTTTTTAAAATAAGGAACAGCGTATTTACATGTGTAATGAGTACCTTTTAAGTTTACATCAATTAAAAGATTATAATCTTCATCTGGAAATGTCTCAACAGGTCCTACTCGCACTACCCCTGCATTTACGATTAGAATATCTATTCTTCCATGTTTATCTATTGTCGAATCAATCATATTTTTGACTTCTTCTGGATTTCTTACATCTACTTTCATTATAATTGTTCTTTCTTTTCCCTCTTCAAGCATTTCAAAAGTTTTTTTTAATCCATCTTCATCAATGTCTGAAAGAATTTGTACAGCACCTTCTTTTGCAAATAAAATTGCAGTAGATCTCCCAATTCCAGAAGCTGCTCCTGTTAAAATCACAACTTTGTCTTTAACTCGAATTTTATTCACCTTCAAATTTGGAACAAATCTATAAATTATACTATTATTTTTCTTATTTATGGATTTTGTAAGATATGGAATTATTGGTTCTGGAGCTGCATATAGATTTCATCAACGTGCTATTAGAAGAAATCCTCAAATTAAATTTAAATCCATTTTTGATACTAATGAAATACTTGGAAGATCAATGGCTAAGAAGAATAAAATGAAATACTATGATAAGCTTGATGAATTTCTAAAGAGCGAAATTGATGCTGTTATAATTTTAGTCCCTCATTATCTTCATGAAGATTACGTTATTGCTGCTGCAGAAGCAGGGAAACATGTTTTATGTGAAAAACCTATGGCAACTACTTTAGAAGGATGCGATATAATGATTAATGCGACTAAAAAGGCAGGAGTTAAATTTATGATCGCTGAAAATCATCGATTTTTGCCTGCTCATAAATATATTATGGAAGCGGTGCAATCAGGTCTATTGGGAGATGTTTTTCTAGTTCGATCATATGAAGGAGTAAATGAAGTTGAGGGACTTATGAGAAAGGGATTTTGGAAGGGTGATCCAATAAAGGCAGGAGGAGGGTCTCTTATGGATATGGGAGCTCATAAATTTGTAACTATGAATTGGATTTTAGATGATACAGTAGAATCAGCATATAGTTGGATAACAAAACAATGTACCACTTTAGAAGAGAAAGCAGAAGATAATGCAATGGTTTTCTTAAAATATAAAAAAGGAACTATAGCAGAAACTGTAGTAAGTTTTACCGTAGTCTCTCCATTTAATAACAGCATGGAGTTATATGGAACTAAAGGCACAATTATAGAAAATCATGAATGGGAAAAACCAGTTAGAATTTTTTCTGAACATGAAGATATGGGAAATAATTTATGTAAGTGGTTTGAACCTGAAATTGAACATGGTCCTGCACTTTCTCATTATTTAATTTCAATGGGATATGAGGATGCTCATTTTACAGAATGCATTCTTAACGATAAAGAGCCAGAATTTTCTCCAGAACAAGCGAAAGAAGCAATAGGAACAGTTTTAATGGCATATTTATCTGCTAAAAATGGGAAAACTGCAACTAGAAATGAATTAATGGAAATTTATAATACAATAGGTACAAAAAGCATACTTGAAGGCTTAGAGAAGGTTGTACAAAAAAATTATTAAATAGGGTTAGAATTGAAATTATTTAGATTATCTTAAAAAAATCTCTTTATCTAGGCTTGAAAGCCTTTCACATCCAGTACTCGTAATTCTATAACAGTCCTCGATTCCTACTAATCCTTGATCTCTAACATTTTGCCATACTTCTACATCTAAAACCATATTTTCTTCAATTAAACCATCATAACTTTGACCTGGTCCAAAAACATGAATTTCTTCTGTTTCTAATCCAATACTGTGAGCAATTATGTTACAACG
>JBHLPN010000063.1:10934-12111 GCA_048939445.1 Promethearchaeota archaeon
AAGATATTCAGATTGATATCGAGGCATTAAGGTTTCAATACCTAATGTCTTATTTTCTAAACCCAATTCTTCAATCTTATCTCCAAGAATCTTCAATGCACCTTGTGGAGACCCAATACGTTCATAATCCTTTACCCATGAAAATGCCTCTACACTATCATATAACATCCATATCAGTAAAATTACTTCTCCATCATTAGTTATTATTGAAAAACTTGGATATTGATTGTAGAGTACGAACAATATAGGATTAGGAGCTACATGTAAGGTTGGAATACCAGTAGTATAAAAAACGTTTACTGGTGTAGTAGCTATTAATGCATCTATATTACTCTTCTCAAGGATTTCAGCAGCTCTATTTTTATTATATCCAATTGGTTCCATTTTACAAAAAACCTTAAAATTTTAATCAAATTCATCCAAAAATACTTCTAATCTTTCCAAATCTGACATTGTTCCTTTTGGTTTAAGCGTACCATCCATAAACGCTTCCATCGGATCTACTTCTCCAGTTGATATACCTAGAAAAAGATTAGACTCAACTTCCAAACTCATTTCAGCATTGTCATTAAATCCATCTTCCACTCTTGCTTTTTTATCTTGAAAGATTAGTTGAACCTTATAATCGATGTCTGGAAAGATGAATTGCATTGATTTGTTAAAATCTTCAAATTCTTCTGCAATTTCTGGATCATCAAGTTTTTTTGCCCACTTTTCTAATGCTTGTTTTAATTCTTCAGCAGATGCCATATATTTTCACCTTTAGAAATTAAATTTACCTTTATTATATAATATTTTTTCTTTCATTTGTTCTTTTTCTTAAGTTCTAAGAGCATATCTTGTGGATATTTTGCTTTAGTCCATGGAAGCGTTGAAAAGAAATGTGTAAAAATTCGTATAATTAATGGTTGTTTATTCTTATATAAATTATTTTGCTTGAAATACACTCTCCGATATGGCTCAGCGTATTTCCAACCTGGGAGGCTTCTCCCTGCAAATCTACTAAATGGTCGATAAGGAATCATAGTATATCTTAAAAGCCAATTTTGTGTTTTATGACAGGAAATCAATTTATGTGTTAAGGCCTTGATATCTTTTTTCTTAAAACCAAAAAAAAAATTTGGATGTAAAGAAGTATAAAAATAAAGGATAGGAGTAAAATCAATTAATTTATTGT